>CABQJJ010000008.1 GCA_902464485.1 uncultured Collinsella sp.
GCGCGGAGCGGATTCCCGCATTCATGATGGACAGCGGAATCGCGCCCTCGAGCACGCCCTGCGGACAGATGTACTTGCAAAAGAACGGGTCGCCCATGCCCAAATCGTTGACCACCAAGACAGGCAGCAGCACCACGGCAAACAGAAGCACGGCGTACTTGATATACGTGAGCGGCTTGAGCTTTTTTGTCGACAACTTTTTGCCGGGAATCTTGTGCAGGAGCTCCTGCAGCCATCCAAACGGGCACAAAAAGCCGCACACAAAACGCCCCAACAGCACGCCAATCAGAATGAGCGTTCCGGTCACGTAATACGAAAAGCTGAACTTAGACGAGCCCACCACCGACTGAAACGATCCGATGGGGCACGCGCCCGAAGCCGCTGGACACGAGTAGCAGTTGAGTCCCGGCACGCAGACGGCCTTGCCCGCCCCTTGGTAAATGCCTCCCTTGGCAAAGTTGGGCAGATGAATATTGGTCGCAAGCGTCGCCGCCGCCTGAATCAATCCGCGAAATCGCGCCAAAAGATGCGATCCGGTGTTTTTTCTTTTATCCAATTCCGATACACTCCAAGCACAGCCTGATTGCCTTGGCCAGCACGGCATCCGCCTCGCCGCGCATGACGCCAAAGCACACCATGGCAATCCCGGCGATCAGCAAAGCCACCTGCGCCACAGGTTTAATCGCTTTGAACAATCTGACCACTCCTTTCGTTTCGCGACCCATTGGACCATACCGACTATAAAATCCGTGTTAAGCGCGAATGACTATGCAAGGAGAACGTTATGCGCATCTTGGTCGTCGAGGACGAGCGGGCACTGTGCGATGCAATCGCACGTAGCCTACGAAACTTGGCATACAGCGTCGACTGCTGCCACGATGGACGGGAGGCGCTCGACCTGCTGGGCGTCGAAGTCTTTGACCTCGTGGTACTCGACCTCAATCTCCCCCGCATCGACGGCATGACCGTACTCAGGGAACTAAGGAAAACCGACTGCGAGACCAAGGTACTGATTCTGTCCGCGCGTGGTGAAGTATCCGATAAAGTCTCCGGACTCGATGCCGGCGCCAACGATTACCTTACCAAGCCGTTTCATCTGGATGAGCTTGCGGCAAGGATTCGTAGCCTTACCCTCAGACGCTTTACACAAAACGACATAGTTTTAACCTGCGGAAAGCTCCGCTTTGACACCAAGGCACGCATCGCTTCCGTGGACAGCGAGGCGTTATCACTTACGCGTAAGGAAACGGGAATCTTGGAATACCTGATGCTTAATCAGGGGCGACCGGTAAGCCAAGAGGAGCTTATAGAGCACGTTTGGGATAGCACCGTGAACAGCTTTAGCAACGCAACCCGCGTTCACATCTCGTCGCTCCGAAAAAAATTGCGCAGCGCTTTGGGATACGATCCGATTCGCAATCGGATTGGAGAGGGCTACGTTATGGAGGATAGCGAATGAAAAGGCTTTCGCTGCAATGGCGCATAACGATTATGACGGCACTGCTCACGTGTGCGGCATGCGTGCTGACGAATTGCCTGGTCGGCTATACGGGCATGCGCTATATGGATGCCATCGGCAGTGACATCTCGGCCTTTAACGCAACCGGCGAAGATTCGCCCCGGGCGTTCGACCCAACGAAAGCGTCCCTCGATGACGAGGTCACGATCGTCGTAAACGACGCACAGGAGTCTTTTGGCACGACAACCTGGTGCATCACGGGTGGAATCACACTCCTTGGCGGCGTGCTGGCATACTTTGTGAGCGGCCATGCACTCAAACCGCTACGGGCTTTTGCAGCCCAGGTTGAGCACGTGCAGCCTGACAACCTAAGCGAAATCAGACTCAGCAAAGATGTACCCACCGAGCTGCAGCGATGCAGCGCCTCATTCAACGATATGATTGGCCGACTCGACGAAGGGTTCTCTGCACAGCGTCAGTTTACCGGCAACGCCGCACACGAGCTGCGCACCCCGCTCGCCCTTATGCAGGCACAGATTGAACTATTCATCTCCGAGCACTCCGGTTTGCAACCCGAAACAGCCGAGCTGCTCGGCCTGCTACAAGAACAAACTGAGCGGATGTCGCGGATGACCAAAGTATTGCTCGAGATGAGTGAGCTCCGCAGCGTTCCTTGCGAGGACGATGTTGAGCTTGGTCCCTTGTCCGAAGAGGTCCTCACCGACCTTGCGCCACTTGCCGAAAATAAGGGCATAGCCCTCAATTGTGCTGGAGACGCTTTAGTAATCGGGAGCGACACGCTCCTCTATCGGCTGGTGTTTAACCTGGTCGAAAATGCCATCCGTTACAGCCGCCCCGGCTCGACTGTCAACGTCTCCATCTGCGACAACAACAGCCACGTGCTCCTGCGAGTCAAAGATGAGGGCCCGGGAATACCCAAGCAGTACCGAGAGAGCATCTTCCAGCCGTTCTTTCGTCTAGACAAATCCCGCAGCAGGGCATACGGCGGCGCAGGACTCGGACTAGCGCTCGTCTGGGAGATTGCAGCGCTTCACGGCGGCACGGTAGAGGTCGAAGCAAGTTCCGAGAACGGGACTACCATGCTCGTAAGCCTTCCAAAAGGATCCGCAGCGTTGACCGAACAGTAAAACGAAAGGGGTCCCGCACGCGTTCGTGCGGGACCCCCTCTCCGTCAATGCGATTCGCCCAAAAGAGCAGAAGATTACTCCCACTCGACCGTGCCGACGGGCTTCGGCGTGAGGTCGTAGCAAACGCGGCAAATACCGGGGACCTCGGCGGTCACGCGAGCGGTAATGCGCTTGAGCAGCGCCCAATCGAGCTCGGGCACCTCGGCGGTCATGACGTCGACGGTGTTGATGCAGCGAATGATGCAGAGCCAGTCGTAGGCGCGCTTGCCCTCGCGCACGCCGGTGGCGCGGAAGTCGGGCACGACGGCAAAGTACTGCCAAATGGTCAGACCGGCCTTGTCGATCTCCTCGCGCACAATGGCGTCGGCCTCGCGCAGTGCCTCGAGGCGATCGCGGGTGATGGCGCCAAGGCAACGGACGCCCAGGCCGGGGCCGGGGAACGGCTGGCGCTCGACCATGTTCTCGGGCAGGCCGAGCTCGCGACCCACAACGCGCACCTCGTCCTTGTACAGCAGCTTGACGGGCTCGCAGAGCTCAAACTGCAGGTCCTCGGGCAGGCCGCCCACGTTGTGGTGAGCCTTCACGCCGTCCTGGGACTCCAGAATGTCGGGATAGATGGTGCCCTGGGCGAGGAAGCTGACCTCGTCGCCAACCTTACGGGCCTCCTCCTCGAACACGCGGATAAACTCGGCGCCGATGATTTTGCGCTTGGCCTCGGGCTCGTCGATGTCGACGAGCTTGTCGAGGAAGCGGTCGGTGGCGTCCACATAGACCAGGTTGGCGTCCATCTGGTTCTTGAAGACGTCGACGACCTGCTCGCTCTCGCCCTTGCGCATCAAGCCGTGGTTCACATGCACGCAAATGAGCTGCTTGCCGATGGCTTTAATCAGAAGAGCTGCAACGACGGAGCTGTCAACGCCGCCAGAAAGGGCCAGCAGGACCTTCTTGTCGCCGATCTGCTCGCGGATTGCAGCGACTTGCTCTTCGATGAACACCTGGGCAAGTTCGGGAGTGGTGATACGCACCATGTCGTCGGGACGCTTGTTGGGATCCATGCAGAGCTCCTTCTCGGTTCGATGGAAATGCGCCGCGCGTATGCAGACGCACCGTCATATGACCTCATTATATGCAGAGCAAGGTCCATTTCCCATCGCTGCGGCAGAGCTTTTTACAGGGGCGGCATTTTTTCTATATCCCAAGGTCAGCTAGGCTTCGACAACCACTTCGGGGGCGGCATCGGTAAACTTGCCGTTTATGCGTTCGGCATAATCGTAGGCGATACCCACAAATTCCAGTCCCGAGCAACAGGAGTACAATTGCTGCTATTGTTGCCAGCTGTTGGGAGATGGAAGATGGACTGCGATGGCTACCCATGCGTTCCCATGCCGTTGATGTGCACTGCCTTTGTGCCGGGACAGATCGACGCTGCGGTTGCAGGCATTTCCGACCCCGATTCGCGCGCCATTGCCACGGCAGAAGCACTGTACTTTCGCGGACAGGCCACCCTCGCTGCCGAGACGGCGCGCCCCTATCTTGACGCCACCGACCCCGCACTGCGCTATTCCGCATGCTTTATCTGTGGATACGCCAGCCTGTCGCTCAACCGTATCGCCGACGCCCGCCGGTGCCTTGCTGGCATCCTCGATACGCCGGCCGACGAGGAATCGCCCGGCGCCCACGCCACGCATATCCTGTTCGCCTCCGCCGCGAGTGTCCTGCTGCACCTGCCTTCCCCGTATTCCGCCGAAGAGTTTTATCCGCTTGCGGCGCATCTGCCCGAAGGCCTGCGCCTGTTCGCCAGCTACGTGATGGCGCATGCCCTGTACCTGCGCGGCGAATATGGCCGCAGTCTGGGCATGGCGGAAAACGCCCTGATCATGAAACAGGGAAGCTATCCGATCTCGGAACTGTTCCTGCACCTGGCGGCTTCCATGGCATGCATGAGCCTCAAGGACATCGACGCCGCAAAAGCACACTTCGGAGCCGCTTGGGACATTGCGCGTCCCGACGGCCTTATCGAACTCATCGGCGAGCACCACGGCCTTTTGCAGGGACTCATCGAGGCATGCCTAAAATCGCAGTACCCTGACGATTTCGCACGCATCATCGAGATTACGTATCGATTCAGCTACGGCTGGCGGCGCATCCACAACCCCGATTCGGGCGAGGACGTGGCCGACGATTTAACGACCACAGAGTTCACCATGGCCATGCTCGCCTGCCGCGGATGGACCAACGCCGAAATCGCACGCCACATGGAAGTATCGCCGGGCACCGTTAAAAACCGCCTATCAGGAGTGTATGCCAAGCTTGGTATCGGAACTCGCGCCGAGCTGGTTGCCCACATGTTGCGCTAGCGGCCAGACTGCCCGGCATATCGAAAGCGCTCCGGGGGTCTGACGCTTTCGCGCACTCAAATTGGACATTTTGGCCCTCGAACGGCACTACCGCCACGGGGCACCTTCTCGCAAAATTGGATTATTTCCTCCGATATTTGCGGGATGGGAGCCCAAAATGCTTGATCGCCGTTCATTACTTATCGCCGGAGCATCCTCGCTGGCGAGCATTATGTTGCCGCGCGTGCCGGGCAGCGTAAACGCCTTCATATTGCCGTTCGCGCCCACCGAAGCCCATGCCGACGAAAAAGACCCCTTCAGGGTGCTCGTTCTCTCGCGCACCATGTTTGGTGTGGTCGTGGTCGACGTCGCCAACAAGAATACGCCTATCGCAGGCGCCAAGGTCACGCTCGCGTCGCGTTATGCCGCGGGCAAGCAGCTCACCGCCGCTACCGATGAGGAAGGCACGGCCATCTTTGAGGTCGCCCCGCTTTCGGAAGGCTACGTGGACGAGGCAACGCTTCTCGACGCGTACGACTTAAACGGCGGCATCTCCATTAGCATGGCGGGCTACCGCGATGTCGAGATCCCCCTTGCGCGTATCCAGGGCGGCACCGCCATAACCGCACCCACACGTCCGCTCTCCGATGGCGAGCCGTACTTTCGACAGCTCACGTTCGACGAATGGGACATCCAGTACGCCGACGCCACGTTTATGGCAATGCCGAAGGACGGCACGGCAAACGACCAACCCGACATGCACGCCTTTACCGTGCAGGCACATCTACCGCAGGGCGGACAGGCAACGCTGCACATCAACAAGGTAATGCCCGCAACGGGTAGCTCACCCGAAACCGTCACACAGATTGGCCACGTCAAAGCCAGTGCATCGGGCGCGGATAATCTGGCGACGTTCACGCTCGAAGACAAGTTTCTCGACGCGGCATCGGGCCTTCTGGAAGAAGGGTGCAAACTGCGCTTTGTCCTCGACTACCAGGGCAAAAGCTACACGCTCTCCTCCCCCATGGCCGTTGTCACCGCGCCGGCCGCAAAGGCGGAATCGGGCTCGACCACCATCATTCCCACCACCATGGACCAAGAGATCACTCCGTTTGATTTCCCCGCATCGTTTCCCGGCATCGGTGGTAATAAGTTCACATGTTGGATGCCCACATTTCCGATCCTCTTCGATTTCTCGTTTGCTGGATACGTGCTGTTTGGCGGAGGATACAAACCAGCCAGCTATATGAACGATTCGGGCAACCCTGATCCGGAATACTGGAAGAAATCACCGCGCGAGTCGGGCGCCAAGCAGGCAAACCGCTACCTCGACGAAATGGAGGGGAAGTGGAATCAGTACAAGAGCATGAGTGCCGGTTCGGGCACCGATCCAAGAAATACCAAGCTCCTTCGCCACCATTGCACGCTGCTGTTCACGATGGATATCGCCACACAGCTGTACGGCTCACTTGCCTACGATTGGGTGGGCAAAACCTGGGGCGACAACAACGACCCCGCATACGGCAATATTAAGGCCCTCTTCCAGGTAAGAACCGATCTCAATTGGACCGAGCAGTTTACCCTGGGACCAGTGCCGTTTTTCCTAAACGTCAATCCCTGGGTGCTGGCAAAACTGGCGCTCGCCGTGGGCGCCCACACGCACGGTAGCGGCGCGGCGTTTTTCAAGAACATTTCGCTCGACTATTCCAACACGTCGGGCTCGTTCACCATCCAGATCGGACTTGCCGTCACCTTTGGAGCCGGCGTTGCAGGCGTCGCTTCGTCCGCCGTGCGTGGCGCCGCATCCCTCACACTGTTCATTGGGTACGAGAAGGCGGACAGCCACCAGCTTCCGCGGCTGCGCGTAGGTGCAGACGTCGATGTCGATGTGATACTGCAGTTCGTCATGTTCAAGTGGACCACCAAAGCTTGGTCGGGATCGTGGCCCACACTCCTCGATTCGTGGAATTTGTCGGTGAACAATGGCGACCAGTATGTACTCCAGCGCTCTGAGCTCGCATTGGGTGGAGATACGCCTTACACGCTGGATGCCCGCTTCGGCACGCCCGGCAACGCCGAGGCAGGTGGTGTGCCGCAGTTTATCGCGTCGGCCGCCATCGTCACCAATTCCGAGCTGCTCGCACGCGCCGAGGTTGCAGCCGCCGCGATAAACGCCGCGCCTGTCGTGCGCGATTGGGATCAAGCGGTCACGCGCATTGAGCTCGAGGCGGATGCAGAAAGCGACGACACGGGACAGGTTGAGCATTTCGTCCACGCACTGATGGAAAACGGCGAAAACGCCGCGCCGATGTACGAGTACACCTATATCGGGCAGGCGACGAACGCCGTTGCGGACCCCAACGCCAATTCTGCTGGTGTATCGGAGGACGAGCGTGGCGGCATAAAACCCTCGAGCGACAACGTGCTGTTTGCTGGCGTGCTCAGCGAAGCTCACATGAAGCTGGCAATGATTGCCGGCGTAGAATGCCTGTTCCGTATCGCCTCGGTGCGCTACGGCGACAATGGCCGCTCGCGCCTGGTGGTGCACACAAAGGCAAACGGCACGTGGTCCGCTCCCACGCCCGTGGATTTTCCCCTTGGGTTTGGCGAGGGCGACGTGGAGCGCGACGGCATATTCGATTACGACTTCGACGTGGTGGAATATACAGACGGGAGGGGAAACCAGGACGCCTACGTGCTGCTGGTCTCGGGCGAGCGCCCCGCCGGCGACAACACCCTTTTCGATACGGCGAGCACATCCGGCATACTGTCCGTTGTGCGCCTGCGCATAAGCAACGACGGAGTTCGCGTGATATCGCACACGTCGTGGCGCAGCATCTCGCGCGGCCGCCTTCAGGAGGATGGCTACCATTGCCTGCAGTGCCCGCGTATCACGGCGGGCAAGACGCTGGTCGACGGACGCCTGTCGGGTGCCTACCTCCACCGCCGCGGAGCCACCGCAGAAAAGGCGCTCGGCAGCGAGGCTGAGGTTGCGCTGGAGTGCTTTGCCCTGTGGTCGGATGATTTGGGCGACAGCCTGACGTTCCGCCAAGTTCTCCGCTTTCCACAAGCACCGTCGAGCATCGAGCTGGGCGCACCAGAGAATATCAACGGCAAAATGGTGGTGCCTGTTGCGTACGAGACCGCAAACGGTTGCGGCTGCGCATCGTACGCCGTGATCGGCCAGTCCATTGCGGGCTGGGGCGTTATGCCGCCGGACGCCGCGGTGCCCCGTGCGGTGCCGTGGCCGCAGCACACGGGCTTTTTGGCAACCGTCAACGAGCAACTGCAGCATATTACTTGGACGCGAGGCGCATCGGCATTTGCAACGCGGCCCGTGGGCGCGGCAGGCTGTGGCCCGGCATCGTTTAGCGTAAGCAACAACGGCAGATGCGTGCTCTATGTAGAGAACACCGATGGCAAGGTGGGACAAACCTACGACGAAGAAGGCAACCCGGTAGCAGTGATGGGCAAGCACTTCCGCATCTTCGCCAGTACCTTGGCAGGCGATCTGTTCACGGAGCCGTTCGTGATGTGCGAGCTGGACCATCCCGTCGATCAGATAACGACATTTTTGACGTCGGGAGGCGTGCTCTCCGCATTCGCCACGCACATTGTGAGCGCGGAGAAGAGCGAGGCAGAGCTGCACGGCATCGAAGTGCCCTTGGTGGCGTGTGCCACTCCGACGGGCGCGGTCGCTACCTCGGGCGCGGTGGTGCCCGGAGCAGCAGGCGAATCCTTCATGGTCACGGTGCGAAACGACGGCAACACCTTGCTGACCGCCGGCACGATCGATCTGTACCGAGAGGGCTCCAGCCAGCCGTTCTCCAGCGCGTCCATCGGATTCGGACTAAACGCACGCATGGCTTCGATCCACGATCCAGAACTTGCCGAGGACGCTTCGGCCAACGACATGGCACACGTGAAGTACGCGCTCGAGACGCTGGACACACGTTTTGCAACGCACCCGCTGGTAGCCGACAACGGCAACGCCGTGCTGGCGCCGGGTTGCACGGCACAGTTCCGCATGAGCTTCGCCATTCCCGAAAGTTGGAGCGACGAAGTGGGCAAACGCGTAACGCTGTATGCGAAGACGCGTAATCTGGTGGCGCTCGATCCCGTTACGCTCGAGGAAATTCGACCGGGCGCAAACTCGTCGCTGGGTGCCGTACTGCACGAGCTTCATGTGCCCGACGCGGCATGCGAACGCTCGGAAGTGCAGGTCGGCGTATGCGGCAGTGCGGATACGACAGGACTTCACGACGCCCCGATGACAGCAGATGGCGATGGTGGCTCGAGTGGCGGCGGTACTGACGAGGGCGGCGGCTCCGGCGGAAGCAGCTCCGGTGGCGGTAGTGGCTCTGGCAGTGACAAGGACCACGGCAATAACAAGCGCTCCGGAAAAGCGGGCGCGCTTGCGGGCACGGGCGATGTCAACGCTCCCCTTACGGCAGCCGCTGCAACACTCGCCGCGGCAGGTGCCGGCCTCGTCGCCTACAGCGCCCGCCGCACGGCGCTCGAAACCGACACCGCCAATGAGGTCAATTCGGATAGGCCTCGCTAGCTCCTAGTTACTTTTGTGAGAGACGCCGACTCGGCTCATCGAACATCAAAATGGGCTGGCCCCGATAACTCGGAACCAGCCCTGAGTCGCCTGACACGGGAATCACAGCGCTACTTGAGCTTTAGCGCCTCCATCATGGGCACGGCGGCGTCCCAATCGATCTTCCAGCCAATCGACACGCGGACGGTTTCACCCGTTGCGGGAGCCGTCGCAAACAACGTATGGCCGTTGTCGGGACCGGTAAAGCGCAGCCACGTTATGCCGTTGTACTCGACCTGGTCGGTTGTCGTTCCCTTGCCTTCATAGATCTGCTCCAAGCTTGCAACTTCCTCCTGGGGCGAACGCGGGAAGATGCTGATGTTCAGGCGTCCTCCAGTCTCGTCGTGGAAGAAGTCTGCCTTTTCGTGCTCTTCGTTGGACGAATCCAGCGTGTACCCATCGGCGGCCTCGATACTGTACGATGCGCAATCGATGCCGGTCAGATCTGCCTTCTCGCCAGAATCAGCCACGCCACCGGCCGCCTTGAACTCCTTAGTCTCACACCCCGTGGTGTCAAAGTGCATGGCTTCATGATTCTTGGCGGGGGCGTAAGCGTCTACGAATTCGACAGTGATGGGCCCGTAGTACGCCGTCTTGGGCGCCCAGAAATACACGTACTCAACGGTCTCGCCCGGACCGATATCTTGCCTCTTGGAAAGGTCGATGCCCTCGTGAAGCTCATCGGGAGCCTCGCTTGCAACGTAGTCGAGCACAGCCGCCTTGCCGGAAGTAAACAACGGGTCGCCTGCCTCAAGATCGCCCTGGGCAGCATGCACGTTAAAGGAGCTAAACGTCCTGTTCTTTTCATTGTTGTTGGTGATCTTGACGTGCAGGTAAAAGCCGTCCTGCAGCTTAGTGTCGCCGCGATAGAACGTACCGTGGGCTACCGACTCGTAGGTTATGCCAGCCACCTCGACCGTCTGCGACTCATAGGCCTTGGCCTTCTTCTCTACGGGAGCACTGCCGCCCGAGCTGCCAGCCGAGCCGCTCGGAACACTACCGCCACAGCCGGCCACCGAACACGCCAGCACGGCCGAAAGCGTCACGGTGGGAATTCCTAACAGCAGCTTTTTCGTCATGGGCTTCATCATCCTCACCGCTCCTTTCGGCCTGCAGTTCATCCGTTGCCCGAGTCCCAAGTTGACTCCGTGGCATCGGCCTCCACTATGAGCGTATGACGAAACACGGCGCCGGCGAAGTGACCCGTGGCCCAAATAACGACCCGCCAGCGTTCCTTATGGGCCAAAGGGACTCGCACACGCACGCCCGTGGCCCATAAAACGAGACGCTTGTCCCAATGTTCGATTCGATCCATCCGCAAACAAGGTAGGGCGCCTCCAGCCGCCTTCAAACTTACTCGGGCAGAATCAACTCGGTCTTGTCCGAGTAAACGCCGTTCCATCGTACTCCGAACGATTGTTCGATGGATTTCGTGTTGGTTGGAATCGCCTGTGGGCTGGGCTATGCTACCTTGACTATCTATATGACTTAAACGCAGCAAAGGAGCATCGAGAGAGCGAGTATGGCAAAAAACACCGCAAACTATGGTAACGACAGTATCCGCCAGCTCAAGGACGAGGAGCGCGTACGCCTGCGCCCTGCCGTCATCTTTGGCTCGGACGGACTCGATGGCTGTGCACACGCTGCCTTCGAGATCCTGTCCAACGCCGTTGACGAGGCGCGCCAGGGTTACGGCAAGCTCATCACCCTTACCGTCTTTCGCGATGGCTCCATTCAGGTAGAGGACAACGGCCGCGGCTGCCCGCTCGACTGGAACCCTTCCGAGAAGCGCTTTAACTGGGAACTCGTCTTTTGCGAGCTCTACGCCGGCGGAAAGTACAACAACAACCAGGGCGGCGACTACGACTTCTCGCTCGGCACCAACGGCCTGGGCTCTTGCGCGACCCAGTACGCTTCCGAGTACATGGACGTCACGGTTTGGCGCGACGGCAACAAGTACTCCCTGCACTTTAAGAAGGGCAAGGTCGTCGGTGCCAAAAAGAAGGCGCTCGAGATTGAGCCCAGCGACGAGGACCGTACCGGCACCACCATCAAATGGCGCCCCGATCTTGAGGTCTTTACCTCGATCAGCATCCCCCACGAGTGGTATCGCGAGACCATGCGCCGCCAGGCCGTGGTCAACGCCAACGTGACCTTCCGCCTGCGCATCGAGGGCGACGACGGCGAGTTCTCCGAAGAGGACTTCTGCTATCCCAAGGGCATCGAGGACTACGTGCTCGAGAAGGTCGGTACCGACTACCTTACCGAGCCCTTCTTTATCGAGGCCGACCGTCGCGGTCGCGATCGCGAGGACCTGCCCGATTACAACGTCAAGATCACCGCGTGCATGTGCTTCTCGCGCACCTTCACGATGCAGGAGTACTACCACAACTCCTCCTGGCTCGAGAACGGCGGTTCGCCCGAGAAGGCAGCCCGCAGCGCTCTGACCAGCGCCATCGATGCCTACATCAAGAATCAAGGCAAGTACAACAAAAACGAGAGCGGCATCAAGTGGCAGGACGTCCAGGACTGTCTGGTACTGGTGACCAACTGCTTCTCCACCCAGACGTCCTACGAAAACCAGACCAAGAAGGCCATCAATAACCGCTTTATCCAGCAGGCCATGACGGCATTCTTTAAGGAGCGCCTCTCGACCTACTTGATCGAGAACAAGGACGCCGCCAACAAGATCATGGAGCAGGTGCTCATCAACAAGCGCTCACGCGAGAACGCCGAGAAGACGCGTCAGAGCATCAAGACCAACCTGCAGCAGAAGACCGACATGGCCAACCGCGTGCAGAAGTTCATCGACTGCCGCTCCAAGGACAAGAGCCGCCGCGAGATCTACATCGTAGAGGGCGACTCGGCAGCAGGCGCCATTCGCACCTCGCGCGATGCCGAGTTCCAGGGCGTTATGCCCGTCCGCGGTAAGATTCTCAACTGCCTGAAGGAGGATTATCCGCGCATCTTTAAGTCCGACATCATCATGGACCTCATGCGCGTGCTGGGCTGCGGCGTGGAGATCAAGGACAAGCGCATCAAGAACCTCGGTGCCTTTGACCTGGACAACCTCAACTGGAACAAAGTCATCATCTGTACGGATGCCGACGTCGATGGGTACCACATCCGCACGCTCGTGCTCACCATGCTCTACCGCCTGGTGCCTACACTTATCGACGAGGGTTACGTGTATATCGCCGAGTCGCCGCTCTACGAGATCAACTGCAAAGAGAAGACCTACTTTGCCTACACCGAGCTCGAGAAGAACGGCATCCTCAAAGAGATCGGCGACCAAAAGTGCTCGATCAACCGCTCCAAGGGTCTTGGTGAGAACGATCCGGACATGATGTGGCTCACCACCATGAACCCCGAGACGCGTCGCCTGATCAAGGTGGAGCCCGAGGACGTCACCAAGATGGAAACCATGTTCAACCTGTTGTTGGGCAACGACGAGGCGGGCCGCAAGCGCCATATCTCCGAGCACGGCAAGGAATACCTGGACCAGCTGGACCTGCAATAGCAGCAAATCGATAACGACGGCCCATAAGAAGTTCAAGAGGAAATCGTGGCAAAGAAGAAGACGAAGAACCAGCCCAAGAAAAAGCAGGTCAACGCCGAGAACGTCATCGGCCTGCACTCCGAGGTCACCGATCAGCCGATCACGCAGACGCTCGAGGTCAACTACATGCCCTACGCTATGAGCGTCAACGTCTCGCGTGCGTTCCCCGAGATTGACGGCTTTAAGCCCTCGCACCGCAAGCTGCTCTACACCATGTACAAGATGGGTCTGCTCAAGGGCGAGCGCCAGAAGAGCGCCAACATCGTGGGCCAGACCATGAAGCTCAACCCGCACGGCGACGCCGCGATCTACGAGACGATGGTGCGCCTGGCCACCGGCAACGAGGCGTTGCTCGCCCCCTTCGTGGAGTCGAAGGGCAACTTTGGCAAGTACTATTCGGGCGACCTGAGCTACGCCGCCTCGCGCTATACCGAGGCCAAGCTCTCCCCCATTAGCGCCGAGATCTTCAAGGACATCGACAAGGACCCGGTCGACTTCGTCGACAGCTACGACGGCGCCATGAAGGAGCCACGCCTGCTGCCCACCACGTTCCCCAACATCCTCGTCTCGGCCAACAAGGGCATCGGCGTCGCCATGGCATCCGATATCTGCGGTTTCAACCTCAACGAGGTCTGTACCGCCACAATGCATTACCTGCAGGATCCCGACTGCGACCTGCTCGAATACATGCCCATGCCCGACTTCTCGACCGGCGGCGAAATTATCTACCGCCGCGAGGAGATGGAAAAGATAATCGAGACCGGCCTTGGCAGCTTCCAGATCCGCTCCCGCTGGCGCTGGATTCCCGAAGAGCGCATCATCGAGGTCTACGAGATCCCCTACACCACCAAAACCGATGTCATCATCGAGCGCATCGTCAAGCTCTCCAAAGAGGGCAAGGTCAAGGAGATTGCCGACATCCGCGACGAGACCGACCTCTCGGGTCTGCGCATCGCCATCGACCTTAAGCGCGGTGTCGACCCCGACAAGCTCATGGCGAAGCTCTATCGCTCGACCACGCTGCAGGATTCGTTCTCGTGCAACTTTAACGTGCTGGTCGACGGCTATCCCCGCGTTATGGGCGTGCGCCAGATCCTGCACGAGTGGGTCAAGTGGCGTATTGAGTCCACGCGTCGCCGCATTAACTTTGACCTGGGCAAAAAGTCCGAGCGTCTGCACCTGCTGCACGGCCTTGAGGCAATTCTGCTCGACATCGACAAGGCCATCGCCATCATCCGCGGCACTAAGCTCGAGGCCGAGGTCGTGCCCAACCTTATGAAGGGTTTCGACATCGACGAGACCCAGGCCGAGTTTGTTGCCGAGCTCAAGCTCCGCAACATCAACGAAGAGTACATTCTCAACCGCACCAAGGACATCGCCAAGCTCGAGGGCGAGATTGCCGAGCTTGAGGAGATCCTCTCCAGCGAAGAGAACATCAAGAAGGTCATCAGCGACGAGCTGGCAGCGGTCAACAAGAAGTACGTGATGCCGCGCCGCACGGGCAGGATTGAGCCCCATGAGGTCATCGAGGTAAGCTTGGAGCCCGAGGTCGAGGAGTACCCGGTCACCATCATGCTCTCGCGCGACGGCTACCTTAAGAAGATGACGGACCGCGTGCTCAAGAAGGCGACCACGCTCAAGTACAAGGACGGCGACAAACCCTTTATCGAGTTCCCGTCCTCCAACACCCACGAGCTGCTCGTGTTTACCAACAAGAGCCAGGTGTACAAGTGCAAGGTCGCGGCGTTTGAGGACACCAAGTCGGCCCAGCTGGGCTCGTACCTGCCGACCGATCTTGAGATGGAACCCGACGAGAGTGTCATCTGGGTCATCGACCCCGAGGATTACAAGGCCGACGTGCTGTTTGTCTTTGAAAACGGCCGCGTGGTGCGCGTCGCACTTGCCGGATACGTCACCAAGACCAACCGCAAGCGCCTTAAGAACGCCATCTACGGCGGCAGCAAGCTGTTGTATGCCCAGGTGCTCAAGGAAGACCGCGACATCGCGCTGGTCTCGAGCGACTATCGTTTGATGAACTTCAACACGTCGCTGCTCAAGACCAAGACGACCACCAACACGCAGGGCGTCCAGGCTTTCACGGCCAAGAAGGGCCGCTCGGTCACCACCGTCGGCACGACCGAGGAGATTCTTGGCGCCGGCGTCTCGGCTGAAAAGTTCACCGCGCAGAGCCTGCCCTCTGCCGGTGCCCTCATGAAAGAAAACGACATGCCGAGTCTGTTTGACTAACGGGATCGCTCTTCATCAAACGCTGAGCACGACAAACGCCAAAGGCCCAGACGGAACTACCGCCTGGGTCTTTTTACTAGCTCGAACCTCGCTATAGAAATGGGGCAGCCGGCATCACCTTGATAGCCCGGGTTCCCTGGTCGCTTTGAGATATTCCTCATCGTTCACAGGCTCCAACCACTCATTGGAGGTTTCTTCGCCCGGAACCTCCAACGCCAGATGGGAGAACCAGCTGTCGAGCGCGGCTCCGTGCCAATGCTTCACCTCCGGGGCGATGTTGACCACGTCGCCGGGGCGCAGCTCCTGTGCCGGCTTTCCCCATTCCTGGTAAAACCCTCGACCAGCCACGCAGACGAGGATCTGCCCGCCGCCGCTTTTGGCGTGATGGGCGTGCCAGTTGTTGCGACAGGCGGGCTCGAACGTCACGTTGTAGACGCCGACCTGTTCGGCGGAAAGCGGCGCGAGGTAGCTTTGACCGATAAAGTACTTAGCGAATGCGTCGTTGGGGGCACCGATGGGAAACGCCATCTCGTTTTGGTGCTGCGCCTTTGCGTCGGCGGCGTCGTCGTCCGCCCAGACCTCCTTCGCCATGCGGAAGGCCGCCCATGCCTTGGGCCAGCCTGCGTAAAACGCCGCGTGCGTAAGGATTTCCGCTATCTCCGCCCTGGTCACGCCGTTGTTCTTCGCGGACATCAGATGATATTGGAACGAAGAGTCCGTCAGCCCCTGCGCCATTAGGGCCACCACCGTCACCATGCTGCGGTCTCGAAGGGAGAGCCCGTCTTCTCGGCTCCACACCTCGCCGAACAGCACGTCGTCATTGAGCTGTGCGAATTTGGGGGCGAAGTCCCCCAGGGCATCCCTGCCCGCCGTCTGCTTAATTGCCATGATTTATTTCCTCCTGTCGATGGTTTTGAGTGCAAAACTGCTACCGTGCAGCTAGGCCGCGCCTAGATTCCCATGCCCATTCGTCGCGCCTGCTCTAGAGCGGGGTGACCGGCGATTTCGCCCACACCGTTCACGCCACCGGCGAAAACCGTTCCGGCAAGCGTGCAGCGGGCGAAGCAGTCAACCCATCCCTGCACCGCTTTTTTCGCGCCGTCGAAGGTCGAGCGCCCGTTCTCCGCCGCCGTCGCCAGCAGATACGCCTCGGTGAATGCGTAATCGGAGCCGAAGAGCGGGTTGGCGCGGTCCAGCATGGTTTTGAGCTGGCCACAGACGCTGTAGTAATAGACAGGCGTTGCAAACACCAACACATCCGCATCGTGCATTTTGGTGGCAATTTCCACGGCATCGTCTTGGATGACGCAGCGCCCCAGCTTTAGGCAGGCAAGGCAGCCCCTGCAGAAGCCAAGCTGCTTTTCGCGCAGATGCACGGTTTCCACGCTGTGGCCCGCTTCTCGCGCACCTTTGGCGAATGCGTCCGTCAACGTCTCGGAATTGCCATCCTTTCGAGGACTTGAAGAGACTATCAAAACCGTTTTGCTCATTACGGAATACCCCTTGCACTCCTTATATATATTGACGAAAATAAAGGTAATACCTAAATCTAACTTTAGGTCAAGGAGTTAATTCGAGATTTGTCCGGAGGGACCATGTACACAATCGGACAGGTGGCGGAGATGTTCGGTCTGCCCGTTTCCACGCTGCGTTATTACGACAAGCAGGGATTGTTTCCGGAATTGGAGCGGACGTCCGGCATTCGCCGATTCGGCGATGCGGAACTCGAGGCGCTTCGGGTCATCGAATGCCTGAAGAAAGCTGGGATGGAGATTAAGGACATCCGACTGTTCATGGAGTGGTGCGCAGAAGGCCCATCAACATATCCCCAGCGCAAGGCCATGTTTGAGGAGCGAAAGGCCCACATGGAGTCGGAGATCGCGAAGATGAACCGCGCGCTGGACATGTTGAAGTTCAAATGTTGGTACTACGAGCAGGCGATCCAAGATGGCAACGAGGATAGAGTGAAGGCGCTGATTCCCGACAATTTGCCGGAAGAAATCAAAGATACCTACGATAACGCCCACACTCAATAATGCAGCCCGATACTCAAGGGACTTTGGCAAGGAGTCCTATTCGGGTAGGAGTGCAAAAAGAAGGCCTCCGAACCAGAAGGTTCGGAGGCCATTTGATTTTCCGCCAGGAGGGCTTCCAAGTGCCGGGACGTTTCCCTCGGCTTTTTCTTATCCGGCAGAATCCCACGATATCCCCGCATGACGCTCAGAACTCCTGCTCGCCGAACAGCCACCTCGCGAGGTCCAGCACGAGAGCGCCCTCCCGGGTATAGGGTTCATGCCTCGTGCGGGCGATGAGAACCTTCGGGGACGCATCCCTGACGGACAGCAGCGGCGCGAGCTCCCTCTCGGTTTCGAAACTCGAGATGTTTTTAAGTTTCGAAACTGAGGGGCGATGCACGTAGGCATATTATCGAGAATTTGAAATTCCGACCCCAGTCACAGCATGCTGGCAGCGAGGTCAATGCGCATTCACGCGTGCTACAATGCGGCCATCAGAGATGAAAACACAGTCCCCGTCGGGTAGTCGTGGGCGTGCGGATGTCCGCATCAGTAACCTGCCTCCTTGGTTGTCCCTTCTCTGCATGGTCATCTACATAAAGGAGGAACCAACCATGCAGATCAGCGTGTCGTCCACCCTGACCGTATATCACGACGGCCAATTCTGGATCGGGCTGGCGGAGCATGTCGAGGACGGAAGGTACGGCGTCGCCCGTATCGTCTTCGGCGCGGAGCCGTCCAATGAGGAGATTTTGCAATTCGTTGTCGGCAAATGGGAGAAGCTCTCGTCCTTCGATGGCAAACCGGCTGAGGCAAGCAAGCCCGCAAAGAACCCCAAGCGACGCGCTCGCGAGGCGGCGAAAGCCCTCAAGCAGCCAGCGATGAGCACCAAGGCGCAGCAGGCGCTCGCGGCACAGAGGGAAGCGTTGAAGCAGGAGTCAGATCATGCAAGAAGCCGACGCCGCGCGGAAGAGGCTGATGCGCGCTACGAACAGAGAAAACTGAAGCGCAAACAGAAGCATCGCGGGCATTGATCGCCATTTGCAGCAAGGCAAACCATATACAGCAGCGGCGTCAGTTCCACTTGAAGCCGACGCCGCGTAGACGCTGATGGTGACGGCTATGCACGGGCACGGGCGCGCCGCCGCACTTCACAGCTTGTTTCTCAAGTATTTGGGACGTACACGCGGCGTTCAAAAATGCGGAGCAACTCCGCATGGCTCGAGACTGAGCCGAGGTGCCCTACTTCTCGCCCTCCAGCAGCCCCACGATGCGGTCGATGTCGACGGCAAAGCGAGGCCTCCCCTCGCGCTCGTAGCGGTCGAGGTACGCCTGACACTCGGAGACAATGCGCTTGGTGTTGCTGTCGATAATGCGCTGGAGCGTCTCATAGTAGGCCGAGCCCTCGGTCCTAAAGCGGCGCTGGTAGGCCTTGGTTATGGGGAACATCTTGATGTAGTGGATGCCGTGGCGGCAGCCGGGGCGCGTCGTGGGGCGGGGTGGCAACGCAAAGTACTGGTCTTTGGGCACGTTAGGGGCGATGTTGGAACGCAGCGGCACGGCGAAGTCCCTGCGCTTCCCGCGGAAACGCAGCCTCACCACCACGATGCAGGGGCGATTGTGCTTAAGCATGAGTTCGCGGTCGCCCTCGACGAGGTCGAAGAAGTCCTGGGAGATGGATACGATCTTCATCGGTTCGCCCCCTTCATACGAGACGGGGCCCGCATCGCTGCAGGCCCCTACAGGTGGGCGATATTCTACGCCTTGCGGCACCCCGTCGCCCACGGAGGTTAAACGTACACGTAAGCCGTACTCTGAAAGCCGCGGCTTCCGGCAAGTAGTTTATACCACGAAAGGCCGCTTTCAATGCGTATAGCTCGCAAAATAACACTCGCTGGGCCGTCACCCCTGGCCGTTACCCTCCAATCTTCATTGGAGTCAGCAGGTCAATTCATATAATCATGGGGGTTTATCCTAAAGGGAATCAAATTTATACCCCCATAACTAAGGAATTATCTATTCCCACTCGATGACTAGAGCCCTGGTGTAATTGGCTGGATCACCGTTCCGGGAACCGGTATCGACCTACCTGTCCGCCAAGCTCCTTCTTCAGCTTCAGCCTAGTATCTGACTCGCGCCGTTATAAGCGAAAACCGAAGAGATGCGTCTTAGCCAAGAAAATAAGGTTAGCCTCATCTTACTGCATGATTCGTGTGTTATAGTTAGATGGCTCTAACTGTTTGGGGGCGACAGCCATGCACGAACGCAAGGGTTTCTGGGACAAGAATGCCGGTCGGTATGACCGTTTCATGCGAAACGACCGGGCGGCGTATGAGAAGATGTATGGGCTGATCCGGCCGGTAGTGAAAGCAAAAACCGTACTGGAGGTTGCCACCGGCACGGGGCTTATCGCAAAGAGCATCGTGAATGCGGCGGCGCACATCGAGGCTACGGACGCTTCTGCAAAGATGATCCTTGAAGCAAAGCGGGGCAATCAATCCGCAAAGCTGCACTTTTCCGTACAAGATATGTTCTGCCTGCCCTATGCACAGAAGTCCTTCGAAGTGGTGATCGCGTCCAACGCGCTTCACATAGTGCCACATCCGGAAAAAGCCCTGCAAGAAATCAGGCGGGTGCTGAAGGACGACGGCGTGCTCATCGCGCCAACCTTCACCCACGCGGGGAACTCGGTTTCCGGCAAGGCAAAAGTCTTTTTCATGAGTATGGCGGGATTCCCCCTCCACAGCAGGTGGACAAGCGAGGAATACCTGTGTTTCCTGCGTCAAAACGGCTGGGCGGTGCAGAAAAGCGCGGTGCTGAAGGCCTCGTTCCCGTTGACTTATGCGGAATGCACGAAATCGGAGGGGCCAGATGTCGTTCTTTGAAAACACCCGCAAGCCCGTGGGCCTCGGCGGGAAACTTATGGTTGCCATGATGAATCTGGGCCACAGCCCTGTGGCGCGGTGGGGACTTCGATTTCTACGACTTACGCCAAACGCAAAGGTGCTGGATTGCGGCTGCGGCGGCGGGGCAAACATAAAACGGCTGCTGAAAAAATGCCCGTATGGCGTCGTCAAGGGCATCGACTATTCGCCCGTCAGCGTGGAGAAGGCTAGAAAGCTCAACCGAACTGCAATTCAGGAGGGGCGTTGCGCCGTTCTGCAAGGCAGTGTGGCGGATATGGCGTTTGAGGATAGCTCCTTCGATGCTGCCATGGCCTTTGAAACCGTCTATTTTTGGCCTGATTTGCCCCGATGCTTCCGTGAGGTCTGGCGGACGCTGAAGCCAGGCGGGACAATTCTTATCTGCAACGAGAGCAATGGCGATACGGACAAGGACGAGAGGTGGACGCAGATCATCGGCGGCATGACCATCTACAAGGACATTGAATTAAAGGCATGTCTGGAGCAGGCGGGTTTTCACGAGGTGCAGATACACAAAAAGAAAAAGTGGCTCTGCGTCACGGCGCGGAAGTAGGGGCATCAAGCACGGGTTTTTTGCATCCATCCTGCACATGGCGATAGGCATGACGGTCATAGCGGCTATGCTGGCGGCAATTATGACAGTTTTTATTCACTGAGGAAGAAACCTATGAAATGTAAAATTGAGAAAAACACCGTGCAGGAGACGCTGATCCTCCCGCTGTATTCCCGGAAGCTGTGTACGGAGTTGTACCCGAACCTTTACAGGGATGAAACAGCGGTTCGCCTGCTCGACCAGATCGACTACGACTTTTCAGAGGCAGAGAAAAACTCCCGCAGCCTGATGCAGCGCTTTGGTGCGCTGGAGGTGGCCACACGGCAGAGTGATCTTGCTTTCGAGGTGCGGGATTACCTGAAAGGCCACCCCAATGCGGCGGTGGTCAATCTGGGCTGCGGGCTGGACAACACCGGCAGAACCTGCGACAACGGTAGATGCAAGATCTACAATCTGGACTTCCCGGATGTGATTGCCTTGCGGCAGCAGCTACTGCCCGCCGGGGATCGAGAACAAAATATCCCCTGCGACCTGAAAGACACCGCATGGTTTAGCAAAATCGATGCCTCCCGCGGGGCGGTGTTCTTTGCCTCCGGCGTGTTCTATTATTTTCTGACCGAGCAGGTCAAGGCACTGGTGCAGCGAATGGCAGACGCTTTCCCCGGCGGTGTGCTGGTGTTTGATGCGGCGAACCGAACGGCGGTAAAGATGATTGCCAAGACATGGCTCAAGAGCGCGAAGATCAAGGATGTGGGCGCGTATTTCGCGGTTTCCGACGCTCCCAAAGAGATTAGTGCGTGGGATAGCCGCTTGCAGGTCACCAGCCGGGGCTACATGCTGGGTTACAACGATTTGAGGGACTCTTCTGTCAGCTGCTTTTTCCGGTTTCTCGCAAGGGTCGGTGACAACGGGATGAAAATGCAAATCGTGAAAATAAGATTTTGAGAGGCGAAAACGAAGCGCATTCACTTTGACGTCGAAGAAGACGGCTTTTACGGCGCATATTGGGCGTGCAAGGACACGCATACAGCAGCGGGCACGGATTCAATTGAAACCGTGCCCGCTATCTGATACTATATTATTTTATCGAATGTATGTTCTATTCCCACTCGATGGCGTCGGTTCTGCCGTCCCGTCACTCCAGTTACACCCAGTTTTCGGCATCGACACGGAACGCGTGCCGCCGAATGACGCGATGTCTCGTTTCGTCGGCTTCGGGGACAAAAGCTGGGACAACCTCAAAAACTTTTTTCAAACTCAGGGCTTTGAGTTTTTGTTTTTGTCCCAAAGTGCGCGGCGGGTCGCCTTTGGAGGCTCGATGGCGCCGAAAACGCCCGTTTTGAAACTCAACCGCCCTTTTGCCCGCAAGCCGCCAGCTGCAATCGCAAGTGAATTAACGCGGGTGGCTTGCGCGCCATTTGCAAAACCCCAGGTCGCAGGTCTTCGCCATTCGTGAACAAAGTGAGTAGTCTCAGGTGGCTTGCTTATGAGTTGGCGAACGGGCCTTCAGGATTCAGGGCAAACATGCTGGTAGAATAGGATTCTCAAATCAATGACAGGAGACCGAGCATGGCCGAACCCCACGATAGGAAGCCGATCCTCACGATCGAGCAGCAGATAGAGCACCTCAAGCAGAAGGGCGTAGCCTTCGAACTGTGTTCCGAGGAAGAGGCCGCGGACTACCTGCGCGACAAGTGCAACTTCTTCAAGCTCGCATCCTACCGCAAACTCTTCTCGAAATACGAGGGAGGCCCGCGCGACGGCCGCTACGTAGACCTCGACTTCGGCCAGCTGCGCCTGCTCGCGGCGCTCGACCAGGAGCTGCGCCACGCCCTGCTCGGCATGACGCTCGACATCGAGCATTTCCAGAAGGTGACACTGCTTCGCGAGATGGAGGACCGTGGAGAGGACGGCTACGCCATCGTGGCCGACTACATGGCATCGCTTACCACTGCAAACAGGGAGTACCGCCTGCGCGAGCTCAAGATGAGCGGCCGCAGCCCCTACAGCTCGAGCCTCTACGCGAAGTACTCCGGCGACATGCCTGCCTGGGCCTTCCTTGAGCTCACCTCGTTCGGCACCCTCATCGACTTCGTGCGCTTCTGCGCCAGGCGATGGGGCGACAGGCGCCTCGAGGCCTCCCACTACGACCTCAAGCGCGTGAAGTCCGTCCGCAACTGCGCCGCGCACGGCTCGTGCCTGATCAACTGCTTCGCCGAGAGGGGCGCCGCCCGGGGCTCGGCGTCCAGCGGCGTCTCCCGAAGGGTCGCCGCCGTGGGGATTCCCAAGGCGACCAGGAGGAAGTGGATGGGGAATACGGCCATGCAGGAGGTCGCGACCGTGCTCGTGGCGCACTCCGGCTTGGTACCCGAGGGCTCCTCGCGCTCGCGCGCCGCATCCGAGCTCGCCGAGATGTTCGCCAGGGCCGACGGCGAAACCGAGGCGCTGCCCGACAAGGGGCCCGACGCCGCAGCTCGCTCCGCGCTCGAGTTCCTTCGCAGGTTGACAGAATCGCTCGGGTTGGTAGAATAGCCTGCAGATAGCAAAACCTTCACGGTTTTAGGGGCGGACTTGCGCAAGCGACTCTGCCCTATTTTTATATTCACTCGCTATAGGAGACGGATGATACCTGGGTCAATGACAGAACTGAGAAGCCCGGAATAATGGAGCCAGTTAGAAACCCTCGGGTTTGCGGGGCGGGATCGTGAGAGCGATTCTGCCCTATTTTTTTCCTCCGTCTGCCCCAACCAAGTAGTTCGAAGATAGCCTGTAGGTGTCCTCGTGGGCGCCTTTTATTTTCAGGGAATCGGCCGCTTCATGAACGAGCGACCGGCTTGACCTAGATCGAACCGCCTTCATCTCCGTCTAGGCGCCGGCAATCAACATCGTGAATCCGCGCGTGCTACAATGCGGGCACCAGAGATGAAAACACAGTCCCCGTCGGGTAGTCGTGGGCGTGCGGGAGTCCGCATCAGTAACCTGCCTCCTTGGTTGTCCCTTCTCTGCATGGTCATCTACATAAAGGAGGAACCAACCATGCAGATCAGCGTGTCGTCCACCCTGACCGTATATCACGACGGCCAATTCTGGGTCGGGCTGGCGGAGCACGTCGAGGACGGCAGATACGGCGCCGCCCGCATCGCCTTCGGCGCAGAACCGTCCAATGAGGAGATCCTGCGATTCGTTGTCAGCAAATGGGCGAAGCTCTCGTTCTTCTGCCACGGTCCGGCCGAGGCGAGCAAGCCCGCGAAGAACCCCAAGCGACGCGCCCGCGAGGCGGCGAAAGCCCTCAAGCAGCCGGCGATGAGCACCAAGGCGCAGCAGGCGCTCGCGAATCAGCGGGAGACGATGAAGCGGAAATCGGCTCAAGCAAGAAGCCAGCGTCGCGCGGATGAGGCGGAGGCGCGCTTCGAGCAGCGAAAACTGAAGCGCAAACAGAAGCATCGCGGTCATTGATACCACCATCAACCCATATATAGCAGCAGGCGTAGCTTCGATTGAAACTACGCCTGCCACCTGGTGCTATAACGTTATACAGAACGTATGTTCTATACCCACTCGATGACTAACCCAGTCCGAGCACTACCGATGCGTGTCGCGTCATACCGCCTAAGAGCCGATTCGTTCAGAAAAGGTTCAGGGGGATCGTCGAGTTTATTGCACCCTCGCGTTTTACAAAAGAGAGTACAAGGCCCTTTAGCTCGAATTATTGCATTTAGAACCCAGCCGCTCATCCATCCTAGCTTGCCCAAACAGCCCTCCCGCGATGTCCATGTTCCAACGGATGGGTACCATTTATCCGGGTGCACCTGGGGCAACGGGCCAGCAGGCCCGCGCAAGGTCGCTCGCATAACACGCAACATCAAACACGACAGAAGAGGCGAACGACAGATGCCGGACCCCGGACGACAGCACCGCGGAAGACGAGCATTCCGACCACAACCGAACAACTCCAGCTACTAGGCAGGCGCCCGCATGGGCGCCTTTTACTTTTCAGGGACTTAGCTGAGAGCTAAGGCACGCGGCTCATGGCCGTTTCGTGAAGGCACGACCAGCTCGACCCATCTCGACCCGTCTCCGCTCCCGCCGTGCTCACCAATCGACATCAGGCGGTTCAATCGTCGCGCAGACGAAAAGGGACACGGTGCCGTGCGGTGTGCTCGCGCGGTGCCGCACGGGAAGATTGGAGGAACCATGGCACACACAGCCGAATGCGCCGCGCCCGAGGGAAGCCAAGATCGCGACGAATGGATGACGGTAATCGAGATGCAAGAGTACATGAGGGCGAGCCGAAACAAGGCATACGACCTCATCTGGTCGGGAGAGATCGACTCGTACAGGCTCGGAAGGAAGCTCCTGGTGTCGAGGGCGTCAGTGGACGCCTACATCGAGTCGAGGAGCGGCAGGAAATGACGGCGGCGACCGCCCCAGGAGCCGCCCGCGGCCGGGCACGCGAGGGAGCCTCGAGACGAAAGGAGCTCGAGGACGACCATGACCAAGAGCATTAGCAGGAGCCAGGTGAGGCTCATCGCATCGACCAACGCGATATTCGGCGCCGACGAGGCGTGCGCGATGCTGCGCATCAGCCGCGACGCCATGTACCGGCTCGCCAAGGACCCCGACGACCCGTTCCCGATCCGCTACATCGGCGGCAAGACTCGCGACGGCATCGTGCTGCACGACGAGCTCGTCGCATGGGTCGAGCGCAACAGCGTCGTCGGCTCGCCCAGAAGGGGCTAGCGCCGATGGCGGCCACAGGCCCGAAGGGGCGCGACGGCCCCTCCCCGCGCGAGTTCACGACGGTACGGCACTTCATGATGGCGGACCTGGGCCTCTCCGGCCTTCCCCTGCTCGTCTACGCGCGCATCTTCGGCTTCTGCGACGCCGGGTGCGGCTACTTCGAGAGCAAGGGCGGCCTGGCCCGCTTCCTCAACGTGCAGGAGCGCAGCGTCCACCGCGCCATCCGCGACCTGCTCGACCGGGGCCTCATCGAGGAGTGCGGCGTGCACGCCCCGGCACGCGGGCACGCCACCAAGCGGTACCGCATCGTGCGCGAGAGGCTGCCGCCCGGAGCGCTGGCAACCCCTGACGGTTCGTCAGGGTTCCCGGCGCGAAAGGGTGACGAAATGACAGGGTTCGCCGCGAACAAGGGTGACGAACCGTCAGGGCTCGCAGCCCGAACCCCTGACGAGATGACAGGGAAACCCCTGACGATTTGCCACCCAATAAGCAAAAGGGACAACAAGGACTTCAGAAGATAAGGAAGGGGCGCCCGATGGACCGAGCGGGACTCATCACCCTGGAGCAGGCCCGGGCGGCCGGGCTCTCCTTCGACGAGCCGGAGCCGAGGGCGTGCCCGCACTGCGGCGCCGCCCTCGATCCGCTCGGCGCGGCGCTGGCGGGCAGGGTCGCCTGGATCTCCGCCGCCCCCTGCCCGTGCGAGGGCGCGGCTCGTGAGCGGGAGGCCGAGGCGCGAAGGCGCGCGGCCCTCGCCGCCAAGGAGGAGGCCGCCCGCCGGGAGAAGGCGCTCTCGCGCGCGGGCATCCCCAGGCGCTACCGGGCCGCCGAGGCCGACCGCCCCGAGTTCGCCGAGTACATCGCCTCGTTCGCGGGCAACGGGGGCGCCGGGCTCTACATACACGGGGGCGTCGGCGCCGGCAAGACGCACTCCGCCTCCGCCATGGCCAGGCTGTTCGCCGAGGCCGGCTACGACGTCGCCTTCACGACGGCCAAGGGCATGCTCGAGCGCGTGAAGGCCACGTTCGACGAGGGCGGCACCGAGGCCGCCGTCGCGCGGTACGCCAAGTGCGACGTCCTCGTGCTCGACGACCTCGGCAAGGAGGACGCGACGGAATGGTCCGTCGGCACCGTGTTCAGCGTGCTCGACGCGCGCTACGAGGACATGCGCCCGACCATCGTCACGTCGAACTACGCGCCGGGCGCGCTGGCGGACAGGCTCGCAAGGCGCGGCGAGCGCGTCACGGCAGAGGCGATCGCGAGCAGGATCTCCCAGACCTGCAGGCCCGTCTACCTGGGCGGAAGGGACAGGCGCCGGCTCGGCTAGCTTGTGCGCTTCCCGTGGAGGCGCGGACGGCTCGACCCAGCTCGACCCATCGCGGGCGGCCCCGGTCGCCGCCGCAATCGAAATCGCTATACACGTCTTGGGCGGCGCCGACGCGCCAGCACGCACGCCTGCTCCGACTCGCACCGTGCCCCCATCGCGAGGACGCCGCCCGCCAAGCAACAAACGAAAGGCGGAGGGCCCATGGACGGCTTCGAGAGGATAACCGGCCGCGAGCACGACGGGCTCGTGGAGAAGTGCCAGGAGAACGGCTGGCTCAAGGTCGGCGGCTTCGACTGGCAGGACGACCCGTTCCTCGAGGAGTACCCCTACGAGTTCTCCCGCACGGAGAGCGTCGACAGGCTCCGCGAGGCGCTCGGCTCGGGCAACTGGGCCATACGCCAGGGGTTCTGCTACCGCGACCTCGCGTTCATCCAGCAGGTGAACGGCGGCGACGAGTGGTGGACGCTCAAGCGCGACGGCGACGCGTGGACCGGCTTCGAGAGCTGGAGCTTCGGCGCCATCGCCCAGGAGCCCGAGCGGTTCGAGCGCGCCATGCGCGACATGTGCGAGGCGACGCCGGAGCAGTGCCGCAGCGGCGAGTGGGCCCATCTGCACGAGAAGGCTCCCGAGCCGCTGGCGCAGCGCGCCGCGTCCGCCCGCGAGGCGAGCCGCGCGCACGCCGGGCAGGAAGCCCGCGCCCCAATGGCGCGCGAGAGGGCCGTCGGGGCCGAATAGGGACGACCGGGGCGCGAAGGCGCCCCTTTTCATCTCGACTGGAAGGGAGGCGCGGGATGGCGAGCGACTACGGGGACGAGGCGGGCGGCAAGCTGCTCGACTGGATGCTGAGGATCGGCCAGGAGGCCGGCGCCGAGGCAATGGCGCGCAGCGCGAGGGAGCTCTCCGAGCGCCTCGCGGGAATCCGCGGGACCATCGCCGGCGGGCGCGCCGAGGCCATCGCGGCCGACGGCGCGCCGACCTACGCGAAGCTCAGCCTCGAGGAGCTCTCGGGGCTTCCCGAGTACGCGACGATCAAGGAGGTCGTCTCCGACAAGCTGCGCGCCGCGTCGGTCGAGCACCACATCATCCCCGGCGGGGGCCGCGACTGGCTGCTCTTCAAGGTGGAGGACGCCCCCGAGGTCGACGAGGCCTTCCGACAGCTCGAGCAAGAGACGGGAAAGGCCGCCGAGCGCGCAAGGGAGAGGCTCTCCGAGATAGCCGAGAGGCGCCAGGCGCCCGAGCGGCTGGCCGAGCGCGCCGAGCGGGCGCGCGAGGCGTCGAGGGCCCACAGCCAGGGCATCGGCCGGGACCGCGGCCCGCGCCAGATCGAGGGGCCCGAGAGATGAGGTGGCAGGCGGCGGCCGCGCTGGCCGCGGCGGCGTTCGCCGCGGGGGACTTCGCGGCCGCGGCAATCGCGGCGTCGGGCGCGAACCCGATCCTCGACCCGGAGGCCGCCATGGCGGCGATCCCGGCAGCGCTCCGCGCGGGGCGCGTCTTCTCCGCGGAGGCGCTTCCCCTGTGCGCCGGGACCGCCTGCGCGTGCGGCGCGCTCATCGCCTGGGCCCGCTCACTGGGGACCAAGGGGGCCCGGCGCGACGGCGAGGAGCACGGTAGCTCCAGGTGGGCCACGCCTAAAGACATCGCGCCCTTCGGCGACGCCAAGGACCCCGACAACAACATCATCCTCACCGACAACGCGCGCATCCGCCTCGTGAGCCGCAGGTTCGACCTCTCCACCGACACCAACGACAACGTGCTCGTGGTTGGAGGACCCGGCACCGGCAAGACGCGCTACTACGTCAAGCCGAACCTCCTGCAGGCCAACGCCAGCTTCTTCGTGACCGACCCGAAGGGCACGCTCATCCGCGAGATGGGCGGCGCGCTGGCGGAGCTCGGCTACGAGATCCGCGCGTTCGACACCATCGACTTCACGCGCTCGATGCGCTTCAACCCCATAGCCTACATACGCGACGAGGCGGGCGTCATCCGCTTCGCCCGCGGCATCGTCGCCAACACCGAGGGCGAGGCCGACCACAAGGGCGACCCCTACTGGGAGAAGGCCGAGCGCCTGGTCTACACCGCGCTCACGGCCTACCTCGTCATGCACTGCGAGCCTGCCGACCGAAACCTCGACGGGCTGCTCACGCTGCTCTCGCTCGCCGACGCCCGCGACGACCCGGGCTACATGAGCCCGCTCGACATGGTGTTCCGCGAGCTGGAGACCGGCGAGCGCTACGTCAGGCGCGGCGGCGCCTCGGCGGAGGGCGGATCGCTGCGCGGCTTCGCCGAGGAGGACGGCGCGTGGGAGTGGGTCAAGGTCCGCGAGCCCGCGCCCCCCGACGACTTCGCGCTCGCGAGCTACCGCGAGTTCCGCGTGGCCGCCGGCGACACCATGAAGTCGATGCTCTCGAGCTGCAACGTCCGCCTGAAGCCGCTGTCCATCCGCGCCGTGCGCGACCTCACCTCCAAAGACGAGCTCGGCCTCGCCCACATGGGCGACGAGGGCGCCAAGGTCGCGCTCTTCGCGTCCATGAGCGACACCGACTCGACCTTCGACTTCCTGTTCGCCCTGCTCATGGACACAGCCGTGAGCGCGCTCTGCGCCGAGGCGCTCGAGGCGCACGGCGGCTCGCTGCCCACGACGGTGCACTTCGTCTTCGACGAGTTCGCCAACATCGGGCGCATACCCGACTTCGAGCGGACCATCGCCGTCACCCGCAGCCGGAACATCGCCGTCTCGATGATCGCCCAGTCTCTCTCGCAGCTGAAGGAGACCTACGGCGACAACAACGCCGAGACCATCGTGAACGCCTGCGACACGCTGCTCTACCTGGGCGGAAAGGCGAACGAGACCAACGAGGAGATCAGCAAGATGGCCGGCAAACAGACGGTGGCGAGCGAGACGCAGAGCGACTCGCGGGGCGCCGGCTGGACCCGGACCGTGAACCGCGGCATCTCCGAGCGCGACCTCATACAGCCCGCCGAGGTGGCGCGCATGCCGCGCGAGGACGCGCTCGTGCTCGTGAACGGGTGCATGCCGCTCATGGACCGGAAGTACCGGCTCGAGCGCCACCCGCGCTCGCGCCTGCTCGAGGAGGCCGCGCGCCGCGGCCCGTTCGACTTCGCGGAGTACCGCAGGCAGAAGGAAGGCAACTCGTGACGGGGCCGCGGCGGGCGCGGGCCTCCCCCGCCGCGGGGGAGGAACAGCAAGGAACATCGTCAACCGAAAGCAAAGGAGAGCAGCATGCTCGCAAACGTCATCAAGCTCGTGTCGGGCTGCGTGACCTTCCTCGGCGGCTTCCTGGTCGTGTGGGGAGCGGTCTCGCTCGGCCTGGCCATCAGGGAGCAGCAGGGCGGCCCGCAGATCGCGACCGCCATATCCACCATCGCCGGCGGCGCGATCATCATCGCCGCGTCGGTCTACTTCGGTCAGCTGGACACGTCCTGGCTGCCGGCATAGGGGGCGTCGCGGATGGCGCTCAGGATACCGGTGCAGAAGGACATCGGCGAGTACGAGGAGAAGATCGTCGGGAAGATGAGCCTGCGCACGCTCGCATGCGTGTCGCTCGGCTTCGGCAGCGCCGTCGGGGCGGCGGCATTCGTCCACCTGGGCCTGCACGCCGACGTCGCGGACGCGGCCTTCCCGATCATGCTCTGCAGCATGCCGTTCTGGCTCGCCGGGTTCTGGCGGCCCTTCGGCATGCGCGCCGAGGAGCTGCTGCCGCTTTTGGCGGCCCACGAGCTCTCGCCGCAGCTGCTCGCGTACGAGCCCTGCCTCGCCGGGAGCCTCCCCGAGGGCTCGCCGCGCCCGGGCCGCCCGGGACGTCGCGCGAGGCGCAGGGCAAGGAAGAAAGGAGCCGAGCTCTATGAGCCGAGCAAGAACCAACAAGGAGAATAGGCCGAAGCGCCCGAGCACCCTCGGGCTGCTCCTCGGCGGCACGGGCGGGCGCAAGGACGCCTCGAAGGGCGCGGAGGCCGAGCGGCAGAGGCGCCGCCGGGAGCGCGACCGCTCGAGCGAGATGGCCGCCTACGTCGGCTACGACGCCATGTACAGGGACGGCATCGCCCAGGTGATGCCGGGGATGTTCAGCCAGACGGTCGAGTTCTCCGACATCAGCTACCAGTCCGCGCGCAAGGAGGCGCGCGAGACGGCCTTCACCGTGATGAGCTCGCTGTTCAACTACTTCCCGGCGGACTCCCACGTGCAGCTCCAGGTCGTGAACGCGCCCATCCCCGCCGACGAGGTCGGCCGCAAGGTCTTCTTCGAGCCCGGGGAGCGCGCCACCTCCGGGCTCGCCGAAGAGTACAACCGGATCCTCAACGACAAGATGCGCGAGGGCGTCTCGAACCTCGTGCGCCACCGCTACCTGACCTACGCCGTGGGCGCCGACGACGTCGACGCCGCGGTGCCCAAGCTCGCGCGCATCCGGGGAGACGTGGAGCAGACGCTCGCGCGCATACGCTGCTCGTCGCGCGCCCTCGACGGCGCCGAGAGGCTCGAGCTTTTGCAGGGGCAGCTGCGCCCGGGGTCGCGCTTCGAGTTCTCCTGGGACAAATTGTCCCCGACGTCGGGCGCGCGCACGAAGGACTTCGTCATGCCCTCCACGCTCGACTTCAAGCCCGAGGGCAGGTCCGACTGCTTCCGCAGCGACGGGCGCTACGGCGCGGTGCTCGCGGTGCGCAGCTTCGGGTCGGTCATCGAGGAGACCTACCTCGCCTCCATCATCGACCTGCCGCTGCCGCTCAACGTGACGCTGCACGTGCAGCCCATCGCGCAGAGCGAGGCGCTCGCGCTCGTGAAGCGCCAGATCGACTGGATGGACAAGGAGATCATCGACGAGCAGATGAGCGCCGTGAAGAAGGGCTACGACTACCAGATCCTGCCGCCCGAGCTGCGCTTCTCGAAGGAGGAGGCCGAGGAGCTGCTCGACTTCCTGCGCAACAAGTCCGAGCGCCTGTTCGTCTACACAGGCCTCGTCTACACCTGGGCCGACAGCCTCGAGGAGCTCGACCGCCGCGTCCAGCAGGTGACGAGCGTCGCGCAGGGCTGCACGATCGGCCTCGAGCCGCTCCACTTCCGGCAGCGCCAGGCTCTCAACTCGGTGCTCCCGCTCGGTGACAACCACGTCACCGTGAGCCGCTACCTCACCACGGGGCAGGTGGCCATGCAGATGCCCTTCGCCAGCCAGAGCCTCGACGAGGCGGGCGGCGGCTACTACGGGCAGTCCAAGGAGAGCGGGAACCTGGTGCTGTGCGACCGTAAGCGCCTGGCGAGCCCCATGGGCTTCGTGTGCGGCAAGCCCGGCTCGGGCAAAAGCTTCTCGGTCAAGCGCGAGATAACCAACACCGTTCTCGCGCACCCCGAGGACGAGGTCGTGATCTTCGACCCGGCCGGCGAGTACGGCAACCTCGTCGGCGCGCTCGGCGGCGCGAACGTCGAGCTCGCCCCGGGATGCTCGGCGGTGCTCAACCCCCTCGACACCGCCGACGTCGCGGACCGCGCCGACGCCGCCAAGCTCGCGTACAAGACCGACGCGGTGCTCGCGCTCTCGAGCGCGCTCATGGCCGAGGGCCGCGAGGGCCTGCCTGAGCGCGACCGCTCGATCATCGCCCGCTGCGTCGGCGAGGCGTACCGGGAGTGCGCGAGGGACGGCCGCCTGCCCACGCTCGGCGACTTCCACGCGGCGCTGCTCGCTCAGCCCGAGCCCGAGGCCGCCGACATCGCGCTGCGCTACGAGCGCTACGTGAAGGGCGCGTTCTCCTTCTTCAACGGCCAGAGCAACGTGGCGCTCGACAACCGCATCACCAACATCGACATGCACGGCCTCGGCCAGAACATGCGCGTGTTCGGCATGATCACGGCGCTCGAGATGGTGCGCAACCGCGTGATGGTCACGCCGCCGCGCCCCAACTACACCTGGCTCTACATCGACGAGGTGCAGAGCCTCTTCGCGCACCCGACGGTGGTCGAGTACTTCGCCCGCCTGTGGCGCGAGGGGCGCAAGTTCGGCCTCATCTGCACCGGCATCAGCCAGAACACGAGCCACATGCTGGCCAACGCCGAGGCCCGCGACATGGTGCTCAACTCCGAGTTCTTCCTGCTGCACAAGCAGTCCACCGCCGACCTCGACGCATGGGCGGAGATGCTCCAGCTCTCCGCCACGGAGCGCGGCTACATCGGCGACGCCGTCAAGCCCGGCGAGGGGCTGCTCATCAGCGCCGGGATCCGCGTGCCCATCACCGACGACTTCCCGAAAGGCCCGCTCTACGACCTGTGGAACACCAAGCCCGCAGAGGTCGCCGAGCGCGAGATGCGCCGGGCGGCGCGAGAGGCGGAGGAATAGGAATGGCCGTCCCGAGCGAGGGCGGCGGGATGCTCGAGGTGGTCGGGGCGCGGCGCCGCGACGTGCTCACCGCGGGCGACGTCGCGGAGACCGAGCGCGACGCCCTGGGAAACGTCTCGGAGGGAGCCGGCCCGCTCGACGAGGCGGGCAGACCCGCCGCAACGGCGAAGGGGCGCCCGTCCAGGCCCGACGCCCCGGAAGGCGGGCTCGGGGACAAATTGTCCCAACCCGCCGGCGACCGGCGCGCGGCGGCCGCGATGCGCTCGCGCGTCGAGGCGGCGAAGCTGGCGATCGCCCGGGAGGCCGTCTCCCAACTCGACGACTCGGAGGAGCTCGAGGGCGCCTCGGGCATGTACGACGCGGGGCGCGCGGCCAAGAAGGCCGCGGGAAGGCTGCGGCAGAGGAAGGCGAAGAAAGCAGCCCAAGGCAGCCGCAAGGCGGCGACCGCCCTCGGCGCCCCAAAGGGAGGCGCGCGCGGCCCCGAGGCAGCCGGCGCGACCGCCCCGGCCAAGCACCAGGCGGCCCAGGCGGCCGCGCAGGCGTCGGGCGAGGCGGCCCGCGCCGCGGGGTCGAAGGGCGCCGCCTCCGCGATCGCGGGCGCGGTCTCGGGCGCCGCGCCCGCCCTGCTCGGGGCGGTGGCCGGCATCGTGGCCTTCGTCGCCTGCGCGCTCGCCGTCGCGCAGCTGCTGAGCGCGCTGTTCGGCTTCTGGGACGACGCGGCCTCCAAGCGGGGCCTCGAGGGGCTGCCGCCCTACATCACCTACGAGATGGTCGAGGCGGCGCTCGAGTGCCAGGAGGAGTACGGGCACCCGGCGGGCTGCACCATAGCGCAGATCATCCAGGAGTCCGGCCAGGGCGACCGCATGAGCCAGCTCGCAGAACGCGACCACAACCTCTTCGGCATGAAGTGGTGGTCGGGCTACGCGGGCTGCCCCGAGGTGGCCGGCAAGGCGAACTGGGCCACCAGCGAGGAGTACGTGCCCGGCGAGCACACCCAGATCACGGCGAGCTTCATCCGCTTCACCGGCGACGCCGAGTGCATCCGCTTCCGCAGCAGGGTCTTCCTGCAGGCGGAGCGCTACTCGGGCAACGCCCTCATCCGCGAGGCGGTCGAGAGGCGCGACTCGGACAGGATGGCCGAGGGGCTCAAGGACGCCGGCTGGGCGACCGACTCGTCCTACGTCGAGTCCCTGAAGTCGATCATGGCGCAATGGGGCCTCTACAGGTTCGACTCCATGACGGTCGAGGACCTGAAGGACGCATCCGCGAGCGGGAACGCGATCGTCGAGGCGGCGTACAGCCAGCTCGGCGTGCCCTACGTGTGGGGAGGCTCGACCCCCGGCAAGGCGCTCGACTGCAGCGGACTCACGCAATACTGCTACGCGCAGGCGGGCATCCGCATAAGCCACTACACGGGTTCCCAGTACGAGGAGCTCAGGCGCATACCGCTCTCGGAGGCGAAGCCCGGCGACATCCTCTACCGCTCGGGCCACGTGGCCATCTACATCGGCGACGACAGGTACATACACGAGCCGCGAACGGGCGACGTGTGCCGCATAGCGAGCGGCATCGGCAGCTTCAGCTGCGCGCTCACCGCGAGATAGGAGAAACCAATGCAGGAAAAGTCAAGGGTCATGGCCGCCGTCGCGGCAAGCGCGCTCACCGTGGCGCTCGGCGCGGGCGCGGCGCGCTGCGCCATCGCCCCGCAGGAAGGCGCGCAGGATAGTCCACAGGAGCAAGAGCAGCCCGCGGCTGCAGGCGCCGACGCGGCAACCGGGAAGGCCACCTCGGGCGCCGAGGCGCTCTGGAACACCGCATGGACGGGCGCCGACGACCCGACAGCCACGCTGCGGATCGTCGAGGGCGCCATGGTGGAGAGCGCGGGCGGCACCGAGCGCGCCTGGTTCTTCTCGGCCGAGGAGCCCTCCGAGGCCGGCGGCGTGCTCAGCATACCCATCGAGGTCAAGGGAACCGGCGATAAGGCGGGAGGCCTGTCGCTCATCCAGGTCTCGGGCGACGGGGGCGCCCGCACCCTGGCATGCGACCTCCTGACGCAGGCCTACGTGCCCCAGAAGGCGCAAGTCGGAGCGTTCTCCGTGACCGGCACCGACGACCGCCTCTCCGAGGCGCTTGGCGCAGACGTCGCCGCCATCGAGGAAGCCGTCGCCAGGAAGGCGGCGGAGGTGTCCCCGCAGGCGACGGGAGCCACCTGGGACAAGGAGGTGTGGCTCGACTACGCCGGAAACGTCGCGTCGACGACCTTCACGCTCGACGACCCCGCCTCGACGGTGGTCACCGTGGTCTCGCGCGGCGGCTCGCTGGAGGCGATGTAGCCGTGCGGGCGCTTGAATCGCAACGCCGAAGGGCGTTCGCCATCTCCGCCGCGACGGCATTCGCCCTCTGCGCGCTCCTGCTCGTCCCCGCGCAGCCGGCATACGCCGACATAGCCGGGGACGTCAACGAGTGGCTGTGCGGCCTTCTGCGCGACTGCTGCAACTGGATGTTCAAGGCGCAAACGGGCGTGCTCGGGTCGATCGGCGCGAACGGGATCCTCTCGGCCGACTTCGCGCACATGCTCACGAGCTCGAGCGACCTGACCATGCACGACGTCGCCAGGGGCGTATGGCAGGCTGCCATCCTGCCGATCGGGTGCGGGGTGCTCGGCCTGGTCTTCACTCTGAAGCTCATCGAGATCTCCCAGCGCATGGACGGCAGCCAGAGCCTTCCCGGCGTCAAGGAGGTCGTTTTCCTCCTCGTGTTCTTCGCCGTGTTCCTGTTCCTCATACAGAACAGCTTCGACCTGATGGCGTCGATCTACGAGGTCTGCGGGCTCGCCATCGACCGAGTCGAGGCGCTCTTCGGCGCCGGAGGCGCGCTCGACCTGCCCGAGGTGTCCGTCGTCACCACCGATGACGACATCCCGTCGCTCATCGCCATGCTCGTCGTGAGCCTCATCAGCTGGGTCGTGGTGCTGGCGGCCTACGTCGTCGCCCTCGTGGTCTGCTGGGCCCGCGCGCTCCAGCTCTACATCATGGCCGCGTTCGCCCCGATCCCGCTGGCGTTCCTCGGCATGGACGCCACGCGCCAGATAGGCCTCGGCTACCTGAAGAGCTTCGGGGCGGTCTGCATCGCCGGCGTCATCATCCTCGTGCTGCTCATATCGTTCCCGCTCGTGCTCGGCGGGCTCACCGGGGCGAACCCCGGGACGGGCACCCCGGCCGACGCGGTCGCAAACGGGCTCACCTACGCGCTGCAGTACCTGGCCATGTGCGCGCTGCTCATCCTGGCCCTCGTGAAAAGCGGCTCCTGGGCGCGCGACATCGTGAGCGGCTTCTAGCGGAAAAGCGAGGAAGGGGGCGGTCGCCATGAGATAGGGGCGCCGCGCCGGGGCACGCGTCCCGGCGGATGAAGACAAGGACCGATTGAAAACGAAAAGGAGGAAAGACATGGAAGAGAGGAAGAACGTGTACCTCTCGCTGCACAAGAGCTTCGTGCGCGAGGGCATCGAGTACACCGACCGCGCGACCGGCGAGGCCAGGACCTTCAACTCGGCGACCCTTCCCAAGGGCACCGTCGTCGACGGCGTGGACGTGGGAGGCTACGAGTTCAGCCCCATGTTCGTTAACGAGAGCCGCTTCAAGGGGGCCGACTTCCGAGACATACCGCTGCTCGCGAACCGCGAGGTGTGGCTGAGGAAGACGGTGATGGGCCCGGACGGCCAGCCCGAGCTCGACGAGGGCGGCCGCGCGGTCAAGGACACCGTGAAGGTCATGCCGGCGCAGCTCAAGGAGGCCGTTGACGCAGGGCGCTCGCGCTACCTCGCGGAGCGCGCCGAGCACGCCCGCCAGGCGAGCCGCGCCGCCGAGCACGAGGCGCCCCGCGCACAGCGAAGCGTCGAGAGATAGGGAGGCGGAAAGATGAACGCAGCGAAAGACTGCACCCTGCAGGAAAAGCTCCTCCGATGCGCCATGGCGCTCATCCTGGCGGCGGGGGCGCTGCTCGCCTCCGTGGCGGCCTCGCCCGCCTACGCCGCGCCGAGCACGGTAGACGTGTCCATCGGCGGCAAGATCCCCTACGGCGGCTTCGCCACCACGTGGATGAGCGCCGACGGCAACATCGCCTACTGCGCCGAGCCCTCGTCCCCGACGCCCGCGCCGGGCTCCTACTCGACGAGCCCCGTGCCGAGCGGCGACGTGACAGCGGCGATCTGGTACTCGTTCGGCTCTCCCGGCTTCGACGCGTCGATGTTCCCGGGCAGCTGGTACGACGGCGGCGGCTGGGACGACGCGAAGTACGCCGCGGCGAGCCATGTGCTCATCGCCTACGCCTACTCTGGGTCCGAGTCGGCTGCCACGCACGGCACGAGCGCCGAGTTCGCCTCCTGGGCGAAATCCGAGCTGATCGGCGGGACCTTCGCCAAGATGAAGGCGGGCGCCGGCAAGGTATCCGCCGGGTTCGAGGCGTTCTGCGTCAGGACCGGCGGCGGCTCCCAGACGCTCGTGAGCTTCAGCTGGTCCACGGGCGGAGTCAAGGTCGCCAAAACGGACTCCGAGGCGGGCGCGGAGCCCCAGGGCGACGCCTCGCTCGACGGCGCGAGCTTCTCCGTCGTTAACGAGACCGGCCGCTACGTGCTGGTCGGCGGCAAGTACTACGCCGACGGCGAGGTATGCGCCACGATCAAGACCGCGCCCGAGGACGGGTCGCACGTCGCCGCGACCGGCGCCGACGCACTTCCCGCAGGCAATTACCGCATCGTCGAGTCCGGCGCGCCCGAGGGCTACGACGCCAGCGACGCCTCCGTCACGTTCACCGTGAAGGCCGACGAGGTGCGCGACCTCACGGGCGACCCCGTGACCGACGAGGTCTTCCGCGGCGGCGTGCAGGTGACCAAGTCCGACAAGGAGCTGCAGGCGTCCGAGGCGCTCGCGGGCAGCGGCCACAAGGAGGCGCCTGGCGAGCACCCCGGCCTCGACGGGATCGAGTTCACCGTCACGAACCGCTCGGCGCACAAGGTCCTCGTTGACGGCGAGTGGCGCGAGCCGGGCGAGGCCGTGGCCACGCTGACCACCGCATGGAACGACGAGGCCGGCGCCTACACCGCGCAGACCGCGGCCGACGCACTGCCGTACGGGACCTACGACGTGCGGGAGACGGCGACGAACGGGAGCTACCTGCTGACCGACGGCGAGCCCCGCACCTTCGAGGTCCGCGCCGCTGGCGAGATCGTGAGCGCCTCCGCGGACGGCGCCGCGCTCGAGTTCCGCGACCAGGTGGTGCGCAACGACCTCGAGCTCTCCAAGAAGAGCGAGGCCGACAACGCCGGCCTCATGGTCCCGTTCGCCATCGAGAACGCGGCCACCGGCGAGATTCACGTGCTGGTCACGGACCGCAACGGCGACGCGTCGACCGCGAGCAGCTGGAACAGGCACTCGAGGGACACCAACGCCAACGACGCCCTGCTCGGCCATGAGGGCCCGATCGAGCCCGCCGACATGGACCCGAAGGCCGGCATCTGGTTCTCGCTCGGCGAGGACGGCTCCTCGGCGCCGGTCGACGACTCGCTGGCGGCACTGCCGTACGGCGCCTACACCATGACCGAGCTGCGCTGCGAGGCCAACGAGAGCCTCGAGCTCATCACCAGGAGCTTCTGGATCGAGCGCGACTCGACGGTCGCGAAGGCCGTGTGGATGGGCCTCGACGACCAGGAGGGCCCGCGCATCTCCACCACGGCAAAGGACGGGGCGGATGGCGACAAGGACGTCTCGGCCGACGCCGAGGCCAAGGTCGTCGACGCGGTGGCCTACGAGGGGCTGAAGGCCGGCGAGGCGTACGAGCTCTCGGCAACCCTCGTCGACAAGGCGACCGGCGAGCCCGTGGCCGACGCCTCGGGCAAGCCCGTGGAGGCCAAGGCCCAGTTCGAGCCCGCGCTCTCGACCGGCAGCCATGACGTCGAGATCTCCTTCGACGCGAGCCTGCTCGGCGGCCGCGACCTGGTCGTGTTCGAGAGCCTTCGCAAGGACGGTGCCGAGGTGGCGTCGCATGCGGACCTCTCCGACGAGGGACAGACCGTCCACGTCGCCGTCGAGGTGGGCACCCAGGCGGCGGACGCCGCCGACGGCGACCAGGTAATCGAGGCCGGCAAGGCCAAGGTCGTCGACACGGTGGCCTACAAGGGCCTCGTCCCCGGCAAGACATACATCGCCGTGGGCACGCTCATGGACAAGGGCACCGGAGAGCCGTTCCTCGACAAGGACGGCAACGAGGTGACCGCGCGCACGCCCTTCGAGCCCGAGGCGCCCTCCGGCACCGTCGAGGTGACCTTCGAGTTCGACACCGAGGGCCTGGCCGAGGGAGACGAGCTCGTCGTCTTCGAGAAGGTCCTGGACTCCGCCGGCAACGTCGTCGCGACCCACGAGGACATCGACTCCGCCGAGCAGAGCGTCGTCGTGGACAACCCCGACACGCCCGAGGTCCCCGAGGAGCCCTACGCCAAGACCGGGGCCGACGCCCCCGACGGCACCGGCTACGCCGTGGCCGCGGGCATCGCTCTGGCAGCTGCGGCGGGCGCGGGCGGAGCGCTCGCGTACCGCAAGCGCAAGACGGCCGGCGCAAGCAAGGACGCGGCAGCCGAAGAGCCTGCCGAAGAGCCGGAAGAGTAGCGGCGCCGCATCGATACCGAGCCGGAGGCCCTGGGCGCCCGCCCGGGGCCTCCCCTGCGAACGGGGGAGGACATGAACAAAGGGAAAGCCGCCACGGCGCTCGCCGTCGCCGTGGCGTTGCTGGCGCTGGCGGCGCTCGCCGTCCTGCCGCAGCCCGAGAGGAACCCGTACGGGGTGCACGAGGTACCCGCAACGGAAGAGGACACGACTATGGAGGTGAAAGAGACGGGAGGCGGAATCGACTGGGACGCCCTTCCCGCCTCCGTCGTCGCATGGGTGCGAGTGCCAGGCACGACCGTCGACTACCCGATCGTCCAGGGCCGGCAGGAATCGCCCGACTTCTACCTCACGCACGACGTCGGCGGCGAAAGATCCGCATGGGGCGCTCCCTACATCGACGCCGGGTGCGCGCAGGGCGCCGAGAGCCCGCTCGTCATCGTCTACGGGCACCACATGTCCGACGGCACCATGTTCGCGCCGCTCGCGCAGTACTCGTCGCGCGGTTTCGCCGAGGGGCACCGCACCATCCGGGTCTACACCCGCGAGAAGGAGATCGAGCTCGAGGTCTTCGCCGTGGACGTGGTCGACGCGAGCTCGGAGGGCAAGCGGACCGACTTCGCCGACGCGGCCGAGCTCGACGCCTACCTCGGGGACAAATTGTCCCGGTGCGAGGTCGTCCTGGAAGAGCCGTCGGACGTCGCGCAGGCCTGGGCCTTCGTGACGTGCAGTTACCAGACGAGCAACTCGCGCACCGTCGTCTACGCGAAGGAGGTGGAAGGATGGGATTCGCGCCCTTCGGAATAGGGCTCCTCATGGGGCTCCTCACGCTCACTGCCTACGCATGCTGCGCAGTCGGCGACGACGACCGGGACTAGTTGCCGAAAAACGAAATCGCAACTGAACCGAACGATCAAGCCCCTCGCTCCGTCGGACGAGGGGCTTGCACATGGTGGGATAATGAAGAGCACATGAGACGTGTCGTGCGTGCCGTGTTGCATCGGCTGCGCATGAGCGCCTTACACAAGGTTCGTTTACGTCAGGAGATACAGGATGGCGCTCAAATTCGATCTCGGGGAAGCCCTGTCCCAAGCTGCGCACGCCGCAGGAGAGGTGGCAAAAGGCGCATCGGCAACTGTCGAGTCCGCCGCCAAAGGCGTCGCGAATGCGGCCGAGGGCGCGGGGAACGCCATCGTCGATACGGCCGCCTCGGCATCCGAAGCCGTCGGAAGCGCCATGTGCTCGGCTGCGGAAGGCGTGTCGAGCGCCGGCGAGCAGATCGCGTCGTCCGATGCGGGCAAGGCGATCGCAGGGGCTGCGAACGCGGTAGGCGGAATCGCCGTCGGCGCCGCAATGGGTTTGGCCCAGGGGGCGTCGTCCCTTGCATCCGGCGCGGCGTCGACCGTCGAGGGCGGCATCAACGCCATCAAGGAGAACTCGTTCTCCGCGCGCCTCCGCAAGGCGCGCATCAAGGGGTTCCGTGACGGCATCAAGCAGGGGGCCTACCTTGCGGGCGAGAAACGTTACAACTTCATCTACGCCTACGTGGCGACGCTCTGCTTCCTGATGCGCTGCGACGGCGATTTCTCCCATGAGGAGCAGGAGTGGCTCGAGGACGGCCTCGACTACCTCAAGCTGGACGGCGGCCTTCCGGACGACGTGAAGGCGAAGGTGCAGGCAATCGCGGACAACGAGGGCTTGTCCTTCGACCAAGTCAAGGACTGCCTGGACAACGTGAGCATCGTGTCGCTGGGCTCCATCGCCGAGCAGCTGCAGGTCGCCGCGGCGGCGGACGGCGAGGTGACGGAGGAAGAGGAGCACGCTTGCAGGCTCTTCGCCGACTACATGGCCGCGAGGGCGGCATGCGTGGCGGTTGACGAGAACTGGGCCGAGCAGGCAGTCGAGAAATCCGTTCGCGAGTACGGCGAGAGCCTCGAGCGCATTGACCGTGAGTTCAAGGAGCGGACGAGGCTGCAGGACGCCGACGCGGCCTTCGTCGTCGCCGCGACCATGCTCCAGGTCGCCCGCGTGCTCGTCATCAACTCCCTGACGGAGGTCGAGCGGGCGGGAGCGGGCAACGCCAAGGAGGACGCCCTGCACAGCTTCCAGGGCCGCGTTTTCTCGGGCTTCGACGACGGGGCTCCGGCGGAATCGGGCCGCCTGTTCGCCTCCAAGAGCCACATCCTCTCCTCGCGAGGCGTGCCGTACGACGCGACACGTTACGAGGCTGAGAACCTCAAGATATTCAAGGGGGCGAACCACCGGTTCGCGACCCTCGGCCACGACCCGGTGCTCGGCCTCGTGTTCGGGACCTCGAACATCATGACGAACAGCATCACCTGCGTGAAGGACGCCAACGTCTTCGGGATCGGCGCGCGGATCCCCGCGACCTACTCGGTCTCCTACGACGCATTCGGGAAGAACCCGCTGATCGGGGCGCCCACCGGGACCGTGGAGATGCTGGTCGCGGCGGGAAGGCGCATCGTGAGCGAGCCGGATGCCGCCGCGGCGGCCCTGATCAAGCAGCTGGTCCACATCGGCACCGACCTCTACACGCCGTGCGGGATACAGATCCCGTTCGCCAACCTCGTCCTCGACAAGGCGCACACCGAGGCCCTCACCAAATACGTCAGCACCGGCGACATATTGAAAGTCGGCATGCAGGCGGGCATGACGGTGCTCATCAACTGGCTGATAGCGGCGCTCCACGGCTGCTCCCTGATATTCAAGGACGACGGGTCGGACTACTGCACCGAGATGTACCAGGCGCGCACCAAGAAGATCATCCTCATCTCCGACACCATCGCGACCTCGAGCAGCATCGTGCAGGCATCGATCACGAAGAACCCCAAGTGTCTCGATCTCGGAGGCGCGGCGGTGCTCGTCTACCGACTGTTCTCGGATGCTCGCTTCGTCGCCAAGCTCAAAGAGGAGTTCCTCCAATCGGAGCTTGACAAGATCTACGACGAGCGAGCCAAGGGGCTACTCTAGGCACCAGGTGCCTTCGTTCTCACATCACCCACTTGAACACGGCGCGGAACAGCCAGACGAAAAAGCCCAGCGTGACCTTAAGCGCCGCCATGAGGAACCTACCAAGCCTCTTCATCGACGTCACCCCAATCTTCCTTGACCTTGCGGGCGCCCTCGTCGGCGCCCTCTTCCTTCTCTTCCGCGAGCAGCCTCGCCAGCTCATCCGGCACGCCCGGGACCTCCGCCCTCCCCAGCGCGCGCTGAAGGTCCCTTATCTGCGACTTCAGCGGTTTTGAGGGAGGGCCCACGTGCTCGCGGTAGCAAGCGGAAATTGCAGCCGCGTCGCACAGGTACCCTCGCACCCGGGCGAACGCCTCGTCGCCGTCGAGCAGGACGCGGCGGGCGCGCCCGAGCTCTGCCTCCGAGGCCAGCATGAAGCGCCACCCGCGGGACCTCCGCGCGGCCGGGATGCCGTCCGCGGGCGCCTCGGCGCGCCAGTCGTCGCGCACCTGGTGCCAGTTCGCCGTGAGCCAGAGCCCCTTCTCGGGCTCCTCGCGCATCTCGAGCTCGAACTCCGTGAGCATGTTCGCGCCGGAGAACGGCGAGCCCTCCGTGAACGAGAGCGTGTCGAACAGCGTCGTCCTGCCGCCCTCGTACTCTATCCTCACCATCATCTCCGGCCCCTTTCCCTGCGATGCTCCTGCTGGGCCCGCTGGCGTTCGACGGCGAGGATGCGCTGTTGCTCGTCCTCGCGGCGCCCGTCGCGCGAGCTTCCTTCGGCAGCACCGCGCCCGCGATCGTCCCCGTAGCGGGTTTTGAGCGGCATGAGCTCGTTCATCGCCATGTAGTCGCGCGCCGCCTCGAGTCGACGGTAGCCCTCGCCGCCCGCCTGGCCGCGACGCTCGAGCGTCGCCATCCTGAGACCGAACTCCTCGATGGACTCGACGTCGAACTTCGCGCAGGTCTCGAGCGCCGAGGAGAGCCTGCTCAGCTCCGAGAGGTCGTTGAGCTCGAGGGCTCGCTCGGCGGCCTCGCGGATGCGCGCGGCGCTCGCGTCCGTGGGACGGTAGGCGCCCCCGCGCTCGAACCGCCGGCGGAGCATCTCCTTGCCGTAGACGAACCCCAGGCGCTCGCCGCTGACCTTCTTGGACGGCTCCTCGGCCAGGCTGAACACCCAGTCGTCCCGCCGCGCCTTGGCCGAGTTGTCGGCGACGTGCACGCCTAGGGCGTCGAGGATGCCGAGGAACTCCGCCTCGTCGCGCGCCGTGGTCTTGGCGAGCGCGACGCGGGCGCGGATGTCGCCGACCCACGAGTAGCCGCCCGAGCGCATGATCTCCTTCTCGGCCCGGCCCAGGTAGACGCTCCTGCGGCTCCTGGGCCCGCCCGCACCTGCCCGCCCGCGCGCCTTCGACGGCGATTCGGGAGCTCGGTCGTTGGAGAGCCCCGACAGCCCGCGCTCGCGCGCCATGTCCTGCAGGTCTCGGTTGAGGTCCTCGGGGTGCTGGGTCTGCATGCGGTAGCCGGTGCGGAGGTTGGCGTTATTCACGACGATGTGCGCGTGCGGTATGCCGCGGGCGTTGTCGTCGTGGTACACGATGGCGATCTCGTGGTCGCCGAAGTGCTTGAGAGCCCACGAGCACGCGAGCTCGCGCAGCGCCGCCAGGTCGATATCGTCGCCGGGGTCCGGCGAGAGCACGAAGTGCTTGAACGTCCGCGCGGGCTTTCCCCTCCAGGGGGCGTCCGTGCCGAAGGCGGCGCGCGTGGCGTCCATCTCGGCGTCCCAGGCGCAGGCCTCCTTGGCCTCGTTTCCCAGTGCGCCGGCATCGCGCTCGTCGTAGCTCAGGTTGAACAGGTCGCGCGCCAGGGCGCGGCCTCCCTTCTCGAGGTAGCGGCGGATGCCACCCGTCGAGCCGTGGCCGCTTATCGGCTTCAGGATCGGCATGGCGAGCCCTCCACGAGCGAGTCGGCACCGATGCGACCGAGCTCCGCCGCCATCTCGCGGGCCGCGCCGTTCACGTCGGCGAGCTCTCGCTCGATCGTCGGGATGCTCTCCGCGACGAGGTCCCGGTCGACGTGCCCGTGGCGGGCGTGGAAGTTGATGAGGTTCATCGCGTGCACTGCCTGGTTGTAGTGGTAGCCCCACTTCGTGAGCTCCCGAGACATCGACCAAAGGGCCCTGCGGTCCACGAGTATGCGGTGCTCGTCTCCAGCGTTGGCCTCCGTCGACAGCGGTATGCGAACGAGGTAGCGCAGGTACTCTGACTTGCTGAGGCCGGCGCGCTCGCACCGCTCGCAGAGCGCGTCGTAGTCGCCTCCCTCCATGCGGAACGTGACGCGGCGCTCCTTGCCTTTGGCGGCGCCGGCTTCCTCTTCCATGGCGGATTCCTTTCCTCGGGCCCGCCGCGCGGCGGGCGCGTCTCTCTAGGGGCGCGGGGGATCCCCCGCAGGCGGTGGCCCGGCCCGGGCGCCGCCTCTGGGACCGGGCCTCGCGAAAGCGGGCTCCCAAACGGCCCGCGGCATGACGGGTCCGAAGCCGCCCGTTCCCCAAGTGCTATGGACGCCCGACGCGATGTCGGACGCCATAGGCTACTTGCTGGATTTCGAACCTGAGGCCCTTCTGCGGCGCTTTCGGGCATCGCTGCCCGCATCCGCGTACGGGGCGGTCATGAGCGCCATCTCGCGCAGCAGCGAGAGGTCGGCCGCGCTCGGGCTCTCGGGCGGGCTCTCCAGGAAGTCGGCGACGAGCCTCGCGGCCTTCGCGATGCGCCCGTCGGGGCCGGCCTGCGTTTCGCTCTCGCTCCTCACGTAGTCGGAGAGCTCCCGCTTGGTGCGCCGCCAGGGCTCCATGGCGGCGTGCATCTCCGCCTGGCGCTCCTTCGGCATGCCCGCGAGCGAGCGCACCGCCTCGGCGCTGAGGTTGCCGCGGTCGGCCTCGGCGGCCCACTCGGGCGAGAGGTCCTCGGCGATGCGGCGGGCCAGCCTCTCCTCGCGCGCGATGGTCTTGCCGGAGACCTTGCGGCCCGTCTGCCGCTCGATGATGGCGGCCTTCACGTCGTCGACGCGCATGCCGGAAAGCGACGGGTCCTCGGAGCGCAGGCGCACGGCGTCGCCCCTGAGCGCCTCGGTCGCTGCGGCGCGCTCGGTCACGGTGAGCGCGCGGGTGAAGTAGTTCGCGGCGTGGAGCAGCGTCACCGCCCGCTCGTCGTCGATGCCCTCTATCACGCGGCAGGGCATCCTCTCGTAGGCGGGGTCGTCCTTGGCGAGCAGCGCGTAGGCGGCCTTGCGGCGGTGCCCGGAGACCATCTGCCACGAGCCGTCGCCGACCTTGCGCACCAGCGGCAGGTCGGTGAGGCCGTCCTCGCGTATGGACTCGGCGAGCTCGGCTATGCCGGCCGGGTCCATGGAGTACGCGGCGTTCGCCGGGTGGTCGGCGATGTCGGCCACCGCTATCTCGGACACCGGGTAGCGCCCGCGGGTGCGCGACGCGCCGTCGAGAAGCCCCGTGATGGTGAAGCCCGCGGCCACCTGGCTAGGCGAGCTCACGGGACACCTCGTCGGCGAGAGCCTCGTAGTCGCGCGCGGGGCGGCTCCCCGGCTCGAAGGCCGCCACCGGCTTCCACTGCCAGCTGCCCTCGCAGACCTTGCTGCTCGCGTGTATGACCGTCTCGAACTGCTCGCCCGGGAAGAACCCGTCGAGCACGGCCGCGCCCGTGGCCTCGGCGTTGGTCATGCGGCCGGGCACGCAGGTGCGCAGTATCTTCCATCTGGGCGTGGGCATGCGCAGGGCGTCTGAAATGGAGCGCGTCGCCTCCACGGTGAGCGCCGTGCCGCGCATCACGGTGGAGTCGAGCTTCACGGGGATGACGACCATGCCGCCCTCCGCTGCGGCGAGGTAGGCGTTGAAGGCAAGCCTGCGCATCACGGGGCTGCAGTCGATGAGGCAGACGTCGTAGGAGCCCGAGGCGTCGTCGAGGGCGAACTTGAGGCGCTGCTCGCGCAGGAGCATCTCGTTCTGGTCGACGAGGTCGATGGTCGAGGCCACCACGTCGAGGCCCTCCCCGGCGGCGTAGGCGACCTCCTCCACGGGCGCGCCGCCGTAGAGCAGCTCGACCGAGGTGCGCCGCTCGGAGGCGGCGCGGTCGTAGAGGCCGAAGAAGTCGGTGGCCGACGCCTGCGGGTCGAGGTCGACGAGCAGGGTCCGAAGGCCCCGGGCGGCGAAGATGGCCGCCAGGTTGACGGCGGTCGTCGTCTTGCCGACGCCTCCCTTGTAGTTGGAAATGGCTATCGTGCGCATGGGTCGCGTCCTCTCTAGCGTGGGGCGCGCCTCGCCGCATCCGGTCCGGCGCGCCCCGAGTCTCGGAGCGTCGGGACAAAACCGTACGAATTTGTCCGACAAGCGGAGTGTACCACGAAAACGTACGTATATGTACGTTTTCGTGGTACAGGGTCGGATTTCGGGGAAGTCCGGCCCCGGGAGCCCGGGGCCGGGCGCGCCGCCTAGGAGAGCGGCTCCATCTCGCCGAAGCAGTTGATGTGGTGGCGAAGGAGCGCTCGGTTCTCCTTGACGACCATCATCGCCACCTCGTCGAAGCGGACCGGGGTGTCTGCGTAGTCGTCGCTGTTCCCCGCGAGCCACGTCGCCGCCAGCGCCTCGCGCAGCCCGCGCGCCCTGTGGGCCTCGGGGAAGCCGTCCGTTCCGATCCGGACCGTGGCGTCGACGAAGACCAGGGTCCCGTCCTCGTCCACCGCCACGAGGTCGATCCCGCCGATGCCCTCGGGCCCCTGCCAGGCCTCGTCGACGATCTCGTAGCCCTTGCGCTCGAGGAAGGCCCTGACCGCGCCCATCGCCTTTTCCTTCATGTCGTTCATGCCTTGCTCCTTAGACTCTGAGGCCCGCCCCTGTGGCGTGCCTTGCGCCGCGTGAGTCGCATGCAGCGCGGGCGTGCCTGCAAGGGAGGAAGCGAAGTCGGGCGTGGTTATAGAAATCTCCCGACGTCAGTTTTTCGCGTTGTTCGCGCGCGCAGCGCATGGGGCGAAGAACCCGAAAAAGTGTCGCGGCCCTTGCGGGCCGCCTGCCGGCGTGCGACCCTGCGCGTCCAAGGAGCGCCGGGGCGAGTTTCGGGTCGGAGGGGCGGAGGCGTGCGGCATGGAATCGGGCGTGGGCGCCGAAACCCTCCGGGCATGGGATGCGGCCCGTCGGCGGTCCTGGGCTCCCGCGGGACTTGGCGACGACGTCGCGGCGGGGACGGAGGCGGGATCCCGAGTCGTGGTGCCGCGGTATGAGTCGGGACAGATGGCTTTCCCGCGCCGCTTGCGGTCGATATGTGCACGGGACCGTGGGCAGCGAGATGGTTCTCCGCATGGAACGGCTACGGTGCTGCGCGACACGTCTGTTGAGAGAAGGAGGCGAGCTGATGTTGAGCCACGAAGAGAAGTTGGAGCGCATCGAGCTCATCGATGCCGTGTGCGATGCCGGGAGACTGGCGAGGGGCCTGGACCAGCTGCTCGAGTCCCTGGCTCACGCCGACCAGCTGGACCCGCTCGACGTCGAGGGGATCCTGGTCCTGAGGTCTATAAGCGAGAGGTGTGCCGAGCGCATCGGCGACGCGGCGCGCATCCTGGAGGCTCAGAACGAGGTCCTCTATGCGGAGGAGCGGGCCAAAGTCAAACCGCGCGATAACTGAGGAACGAAACCCGGTCCGGAAACTGTTCCTTGATTCCGGCCGGATGATCTTCTCCGCCGCCCGGTGTCGCATTGTGTCCGAGCGGCTGATGTCCCCCTATTCCCAGTGCCGCGGCGTACCGCTGCGTTATAATTCAGAAAACGCATTTGTATTGCATTTCGAGGGATAGAGGCGCGAATGTCTAATGGCTATAAGGAGCTCATCAAGGGTAACCCCGGCGAGACCGAGATCAGGAGCTTCCTGGTAAACGGCGACCAGGTATCTGTGACCCTGCGCATCCCCGACACCCTGCGCGACGCGGCGAAGGAGGAGGCTGCCCTTCGCGGCATGAGCTTCTCCGCCTTTGTGCGCACTTTCATGATCGAAGAGCTCGCGAAGAAGGGACAATAGCCCGTGACGGAGCCAATGCACGACATCTCGGTCGAAGGCTTCATAGAGTCCTTCGACCGCCGATACCCGACTTTCATTCTCAAGACGTTGCTGTGCGACCGCACTACGGGGCGCAACATCATATGGGCCGACAACGAATACGAGGCCCTAGGCGACGGCTACATGGGCGATGACGAGATGACCGTCGAGAATGCTCATGTACGGTAAAGAAGCAAGCAACCGAAAACAATAGATAGACCGCCAGCACTACACTATTCCGAACCAAAGACCAAAAGATAAGCATTG
>CABQJJ010000009.1 GCA_902464485.1 uncultured Collinsella sp.
TCGGTCGAGGCGCGAGCGTGAAGCGGACGCGGAGCGTCCGTAGCGAGCGGGCGAGCGCGCCGGCAGGCGGGCGAAGCGGATGCGCGGGATCCTATACGCCGCACCAATTGAACTTGAAGCCTCCGACAACGGGGGCTTTTTTGTTATCGACTCGTGTAAGATTTCGAGTAAGCGTCTCGGTGAATCCGCGGCGTGCTCTTTCTCCAAACGACCGATCAGGGTGATATTTCGTGGCAGAGCGTCCGACATACAAGCTCAGGTTTCTCGATCCCAAAAAGCGCTTTCCGGTAATGCCCGAGCAGCCTGCGGGACGCTCGTATGGCGTTGTCTGGAAAGTCTTTGGCGAGGACCCTAAAGAGTCATGCTATGTCGTCGAATTCGTCGGCAAAAGCCACATATCGCTCTTGGGCTACGTGAGCGTTTCGGGTGAGGTGTACAAGGTTGACCGTCCCGTTAGCGAGGCGTCATTGCCCGATGAACCCGACATGCAACTGGTCCTTGACGAGTCCAACCCCAGCATTGGCGAGATTACGGTGAGGGGCGGCGACGGTACCATGCGTCCCCAAGCGCGAGTTAACGGCTCTCCCGAAGGTACCATGCGCGAACAATCCGATCACGAGACGTGGAATACGACTCGCAGCTTTCGCTACGGCGAGTTTATGGCATCGATGTTTTTACGCTACGTGATATTTGCCGATTCCGAAAATGTTGCCGCAAATACGGTAGACGCTGGCAGGCTCGACGAAGGAATGAAAAATGCCGTCGACAAAATAAAGCTTATAAAACTCTCGGAGCCGGTTGAGGTGCTTCTGGGCTTTGATTCCACGCCGCTCCCCGATGCCATCGAGACGTTGCTTTATCGCATCGATCACGCAGATGATCCGAGTGGTATCGAGCGCTATGCCGCGGCCTTGATGGGCGAGGTCAACCTGCCGCGCCTGCGCACCATCGCGGCAAAGACCGAAATGAGCCTAGCGCGCATCGATCGCTCAAAGCTGTTCTATCTCAATTTTGATCGTAGTCTGCTGGACCAGGACGAGATTGACACGCTGCTTGCCATCGAGTGCCGTCTCAACCGCCTCTCCGGCATTCTCGAGCGCATCGGGGCCGGTTTAGGCCCTGCGGCCTCGTCTCCGAGTCTGGAGGGCTGCGCGCTCTTTGACGCATGGCATATCGCCAAGACGACCAACGATATTCCTCGACTGCTCGATACGACCTCGAGCGACAACCCGTGGGCAAAGCTGGGAACCGTGGCTTGCCAGCCGGGCGGTGAGTGGGACGTGCGTACCCGCTTCGCGCGTATTGTTGAGGCGCTTAACGTGGTCACACGGCTCGACTATACCTATCGGGCAAACGTTGCCGAGGGGATTATGCTCGTTCGGTTTGGGCGCTCTGTCGTGGATGCCATGCCGCAACGTGAATACGACGCCCAGGATGACGTCTGGCGCGAGTTGGACGAGGACGTGCGCGCGATTTGGGCTGCGGAGCACGATGCGCGCGTGGCGCTTACGCTGGCAGCGGCTTGCTTTGCCGCAGGTGCCAGCATTACGCGCTGCTACGTTCAGATTGCGGCTCCCGACGGCGAGCAGGGCGAGCGCATTATTGCAACACATTCCTTTGGGCGCGCGGCCTATCTGGCCAATTGTGTACCTGCCGCCAAGGATCTTGAGAGCATGGATATGGACGATATGCCGTGCAAGCGCATGCTTGAGGCATATGAGTCAGACGCGCCGGATGCGATTGAGCCCGTTGAGGTTCACGCTCGCCCGCGTGACGACCACCGTTCGCTGCCGCCGGCGTTGCGTGACTTGCTGCTTGCCGATACGGCTGATGAGCTTGAGGTCATGGAGGAGGACGATGACCCGTATGTGGCGCGCGTCGTTGAGTTGCGTGAGCAGGCCAAGGCGGACCGTGCGGGTGCATTTGAGGGCTTTTCTCGCCTTGTCGAGGAGCTGGAGGCTAAGTGCGCCGTTGCCGAGCTTTTGGCAACGGGTCCGGTCCAGACGCAGTTTTGCGACAACCAGCTGGTACGTATGGTGCTGCCGGTAATGGAGGAAGACCGCTCCGTTCGTATTTTGCGTGCTCCCGATGCGCTGTACTTTGCCCAGCACGAGATCTGCAGCTTTTACGCCGAGCAGGAGGATTTTGAACGGGCATTGCCCGAAGCGCGTCGTCTTTACGATCTGGCTCGCTCGTCCATGCAATCGCACTTTGCGCTCATCAACGTGCTGGCGCGCCTGGAGCGCTTTGACGAGATTATCGAGGTGGCGCGCCACGGCTTGCGCATTGCCAGCGACCGCCCCTCAATCGGTTACCTGTTCTATCGCCTGGCGTTTGCCTATTGGAATTGCGACCAGCTCGAGCTCGCGTTGGCGTGCTACCGCCTCGTGCCGCGCGGCGAGGAGTCGGGTAGTAACGCGCTGGAGGAAATGCAGGGCCTTATGAACGAGATGGGTGTCAATGAGCCGCCGACGTTCGAGGAAGCGGTTGAAACCATCCGCAAGGCCGGGCTCGAGTTGCCTCCCGTGCCCGCCGTGACCAACCAGCTGGCGGATGCTGCCGTGCAGCTGGTCGACAACGGCTTCTTTTTCCTGGCGCGTGGCTGCATCTTCCAAATGTGGCGCACCATGGGCAACGATGAGCTCGGCTCCCTCAACCGCTCGCTGGGGTAGTGGCGAAAACTGCAAGGAGGAAAGGCCACTGGGCAATTAGAAAATTCCCTCTTGCCCAACTTCGACTGTTTGGTTACTATAGAACGGCTGTTACGGAGAGCTGACCGAGAGGCCGAAGGTGCTCGCCTGCTAAGCGAGTATGCCCCAAAAGGGCATCTGGGGTTCGAATCCCCAGCTCTCCGCCAGTTGAAATGATGCGTCCCCTGAGTTATCGCAGCTCAGGGGACGTTTTCTTTTTACTGAACTGCCCTGAAACGCCCTGTTTTTTGGCAATTATTGGCAAGAATGGCAAGATTTTGGCAATCGGGCCGACCGGCCGGATACGGAGAAAGCGCTCCTCCACCGCATCTGAACTGCCTCCCATTTCTTGGACATGAGAAATGGGAGGCCTTTTATGCGTGTCGACTTGAGGGTGAAGCACGACATCGAGGCCAGGAAGGCGGCGATCGGGCTCTTCGAGCGAGGCCACGGCTCCAAGTCGGCGGCGAAGGCGCTGTCGTTCCCGCGCAACACCGTGAGACAATGGCTCTACGTATGCCGGTCGTTCGGAAGCGAGGTGCTGCTATCTATGGACGGCAAGCAGGCCAGGTACACATACGAGCAGAAGGTCGCCGCTGGATTGGCAACACCTATTTGGACGATTCCGGGAGGGACAGCCCCGCCTCCCTGAACTCGACCGGAGACATGCAGCCCAGCGTCGAGTGGATCCTGAAGTTGCCGTACCGGTGCACGTAGTCCGAGAGCTTGGCCCGGAGCCCGCGCGTCGTGCCGAACGCCTCGCGGCGGGCGAGCCCGGCCTTCAGTGTCCCGTCGGTCGACTCGTCGACGGCGTTGCCGTGGGGGCAGCCCTTGGCCGACAGCGACCTCTCTATTCCGAAGGCCTCGAGCATCAGGTTGATCTCGACGTCGTCGAGCTCGCTGCCACGGCCCGTGCGGAAGACCCCGATGCCCGAGATGGGGAAGGAGGGCGTCGCGAACGCCGACCTGACCGGCCGGGCGTCCTTCCCGGGCCCGGCGGGGTGGCCGACGATCTCCCCGCTGCAGGGGTCGACGAGCGGGCAGACGCAGCTCCACGAGGCCCCGACGCGCACGTAGGTCAGGTCGCCGCATATATGGGTGCGCGGCGCCCTGCCGCCGAAGCCGCACGCGACGGCGTTGGGCACGTCGGCCTCGCTGACCGCCCCGGGGTGCACCTCGAACCTCTTCCCGCCGTACGCGCCGACCGGGCCGTTCTCCCCCGTGATGCGGCAGACCCGGCGCCGGCTGACGGTGACGCCCGACCTCCCGGGCGACGCCTTTATCTTGCGCGGGCCGTACCGGCCCTTGCTGGCGGCGCGGGCCGCGACCAGGGCCGGCGCGGCGGGGTCCGGCGCGGCGGGCTGGCCGGGCCGCGAGCGCATGGAGCAGCACGTCGGCCTCGCGACGCCGAGGAGCCCGCGCTGCGCCGATATGGGGCAGCGGCCCTCGTCGGCCGCCATGGCCCTCACTTCCGAGCGCATATCGGCGCCGCCCGTTTTAAGACGTCGACCTCCATCCGGAGCCTGCGGTCCTCGCGCTCGAGCTCCAGGATCCGGTTCCGCCCGGGCGTGCGGTTGCCCGCGGCGCGCGGCGAGCCGGTCGCGCTTATCGACTCGACCCACCTCTCCACGGTGCCCTTGCCGAGGTCGCACTCGTTCATGGCCTCGCGCCTGGGCTTGCCGGCGTTGTGGAGGTCGACTATCCGCCTCTTGAACTCGTCAGTGAAATGCCTCGGGTGCCTGGGGTCTCCCATATGCGCCCTTCCCGGAACTGTCCACATCAGTGTAGCCAATCCAGAGCTGGTCATGCCACTCGCCGGCTAGGAGCATCGCCGCCCAGGCGATGACGAGCCCGATGAGCCCGATCAGGTGGGAAACGAACTGGGTGACGGCCTGAAAGACCCCCATCTTGCCTTCCTACAGCCGGTCGTTGGACGCGACGTAGCGCATGAGCGCGCAGCGAGTCACCCGTCACGCACACCTGCGCGCCGTCGACATCGACGAACTCCTCGCCGCCGCGTCTGACGTAGGCGAGCGGACTCTCGCGCAGCCAGTCGTACCTGCCGCCGCCGAACTCGGCGAGCGCCGCGCTCACGGCGCGGACGAATCCCTCTTTGTCTTCCATTGGTTCCTCCTTGCAGACTATAGGCTTAGCTATCGCTCAAAGGGAAAAAATATCGCGCACATCAACCTTGAAAAGAGCGGCAAGCCGACGAGCATCATCAAGCGTGATGTCACCAGGGTTTTCTCCATCTTGGCATAGGTGATTCGAGAAACACCGAGGTAATCAGCTACATTCTGCTGTGCATAACGCTCTTTCTTCCGCGCTTTGATTAACTCCATCTGCACCTCCTCCCGATGTCTAAAACTATAGTCAAACATATAGTGTATGTAAAGAAACTTTTTCTTATAATGTAGAAAAGTTTAACAACTGAGAGGTTCCCAAGATGAGCATCGGTTCAAACATAAGACGCATCAGGGTTGCTCGCGACTTGACTCAGGAGGAGTTTGGCAAGATCGCTGGCGTCTCGGCGATGGCAGTATCTCAGTGGGAGAACGATCGAGCTGTGCCACGTATGGGCGCGGTCCAAGCCATCGCTGACCATTTCGGTTTGAATAAGGGCGAAATCATAGATGATGAGCCAACCGACCTCCCCGACGGCGCCATGCTGCCCTCCGACGCCCGCCCCGCCTACGCCCCGCTGCTCGGGCGCGTCCACGCGGGCGACGCCTGCGAGCCCGACGTCATCGACGACCGCATCCCCATACCCTACGAGGTGCGCGAGGCCCACCCGCGCGGATACTTCCTGGAGGTCGAGGGCGGCTGCATGAGCCGCGTCTACCCCGAGGGGTGCCACATCTACATAGACCCCGCCCAGCAGCCGCGCAACGGCTCGGTGGCGGTGGTCTCCATCGACGGCGCGGACTACGTGATGCGCCGTCTGTACAACACGGGGCGCACGGTCGTGCTGTCCCCGGACTCATGGGACGACTGCTACGAGGACATCGTCATAACGCTGGGGGACGAGCGCACGGTGGAGTACGTCGGCACCGTGGTCTGGTTCCAGCCCGCCGAGGAGATGGAGTAGGCCCCACGGCTGTGAAGGGAGCATCAGATGGGACTCATCAAAGCGCAAAAGGAATACAACAAGAAGCTGCGGAAGCAGATGGCGGATAACGTTGCCGAAAGCCTGATCTCTCAGCTTGCGGAAAGGGACGGCAGGGTGCATGTGGCCATGTATAACTGCTTTGGCTCCCTAGGCGCAACGCAGGGCATCTCCGCCGACGAGAAGTTCAACCAGCAGGCTGACCAGATTCTCGGGGCCATCCAGGAGGCCGGTTATGAGGTTGTCGACGTCAAGTTCGATGGCCAGTACGGCATCGGCGTAACCCAGCAGGGCATCTCGTATCACTTGATGGTGCTTTATAAGTAGTCACGCGCCGTATGTGCGCGTCGTGGGGACGGTCGCCTGGTGGCAGGCCCCGGCGGAGATGGAGTAGAGGATATGGTGAAGATCGGAATGCGCAAGCCCAACCTGAAGTCTTCGCTCAAGGCGAGGACGACCGGCAGGGCGAAGCGCGCCGTGAAGAGGGCGATAATTCCCGGCTACGGCAAGAAGGGCATGGGCTGGGTCAAGAACCCGAGAAAGGCCGCCTACAACGCCGTGTACCGCAGAACGACGGTTGGCGTGGGCGATGTGGCCCGCGCTATCGCCAAGCCGAGCAGGGGAAAGTCCGCGTCGAGGGCGCGCTCCACAGCGCCCTCCGCCCCGCGCGCGACGGCGGGCGCGGCGAGCAGGACGCTCGTCCAGTCGATGACCTCGCTCCGCCAGCTGGACCGGGCACTCCCGCTGTGCCTCTTCCTCGGATGGACCGGAGCCCACAGGGCGTACGCGCGGATGTGGGGCAGCTTCCTCCTATATTTGTTCACCTTCGGGCTCTTCGGCTTCGGCTGGCTGTTCGACCTCGTGACCCTGATCATGAGGCGCTTGGAGCTGAGGCGTCTAGGCGGCATTGCGCCGACCCTGCAGGAGGAGCCGCGCCCCGTCGATTCCGTCTTCGGCCAAGACGCTCTTGAGTCCGACGACTGGGAGCGGCGCACGGAGGAAGAGACTGCGGCTCGACTCGAGCTTCAGCGCAAGAACCGCGCCTATATGGAGGAGAACGGTGTCGACACCGGCATGTTCAACGAGGAGAAGGTCATAGCGGACGCCCTGCGGACCATCGAGTCGATGTGTCCGTGCATGCTCAAGTTTGACCGCGGCATGAGCCGCGAGGAGCCGAGGATCAGCTTCTGCTCCCCCACGAAGACCGGAAAGCTCCCGAAGAACGTCGTCGAGGCACATATCTATCATCAGGACGTAAAGACGGTGAGGGACTCCCACGGGTTCGAATGGCAGCAGTACGGCGACAGCATCAGCGTCAAGATCAGCTACCTCTCCGACGGGCGCATAAACAAGTTCGATGTCCACGGGCTCCACGAGTCGCGCTCCGTCAATGTCTCCATCCGCAGACGCGGCGACGACCTTGTCATGACAAGTGCGGGCACCGTCGGGGAGACGGGCGCCTGGCAGTCCCTCTGCCCCGGAGCCGACCCCTCGGCGGGAGGCCTGCTCGAGGCCCTGAACAAAGAGGTCGAGGGAATCTACTAATCGTTCGGTTGTTAACAGCCGGAATCGGAAGAGATGAGATAGAGGATATGGACGGAGAAAGGAGTCTGAAATGCCGCCGAAGGAGATAAGCGGGAAGATAACTGCGCTCGGGGTCGATATATCGGTCTCATCAACAGGAGGCCGAGACGACTATATCTCGCTGACGGATATCGCAAGATATCGTAGCGATGAACCCGGCGACGTCGTGAAGAACTGGATGCGAAGCAGGGAGACCATTGAATTTCTCGGCGTTTGGGAGCGTCTTCACAACCCCGATTTTAAAGAGGTCGAATTCGACCTCTTTAGGGCGGAGTCTGGCCGCAACGCTTTCACGATGTCCCCGACCAAGTGGATACGGTCGACTGGAGCTATCGGGATAAAGAGCAAAAGGGGCAGGTACGGCAGCGGAACGTTCGCTCACGTCGATATCGCCTTCGAATTCGCGTCGTGGGTGTCCCCGGAGTTCAAACTCTATGTGATCCAGGACTATCAACGTCTGAAAAGCGATGAGAACAGCCGTTTGTCGCTCGACTGGAATGAGAAGAGGCTGTTCACGAAGATCAACTATCGCATTCACACCGATGCGGTGAAGGAGCACCTGGAGCCGATTGCCCGGGGTAAGGCGAAGCAGTTCGTCTATGCCAATGAGGCCGATGTGCTGAACGTCGCCTTGTTCGGAATGACGGCAAGACAGTGGCGCGATGCCAATCCTGCTGAAAAGGGGAACGTCAGGGATGGCGCGACGCTGCATCAGCTCATTGTGCTCGCAAACCTTGAGAGCATGAATGCACAGCTCATCAAGGAGGGGCATTCCAGAGAGGAGAGGGTTGTCTACCTGAGGGAAATGGCTTCCCAACAGCTTGACGCGCTGAGAGAGAATCCGACTATCAGGGCGCTTGACGGAGCCGTCCTTCCTCCTGCTGCGGAGGAATAGGCCTCACCGTGGAAGCCGGCCGGCCCTGCTTGAGTTCACGGAGCCTCTGGAAATTACCGAAGGGGTTCATCTGTCCTAGTCGGGCGCATTTGACGGACAAACCCCGTTGTCCGTCAAAAATATCGAAAACTGACGGACAAATCCGGTTGTCCGTCAGATGTGACTGGCGTTTCAGACCCGGTCTGAAGAAGGAATAGACAGGCACGCTACTTTGTCCGGGCAGGACAGTATGCTCGGGCCCGGAGGTGCCATATGTTCGGGAGGTTCGTTGTGGAACGCAGGGAAGTCGTCTACAGGCTGGGCGGCGTCGACCCCGATGAGGGCGTAGATGTATACGAACTCGTCAAGTACCTAAACAAATTCGATGATCTCGTGCGCCTCGCCGTGAGGGAGGCGGGATACGACGGTGACTTGCAGATACGGGTCCGCCCGTTCAAGGAGGGGTCGTTCCTCACGGAGTTCATCGTGGAGAGCGGCCTGGTTGACTTCTTGACCTCGAACGAGGTCGACGCGGTCTTGAAGGGGCTTGAGATTCTCGGCATGGCCGGGGCGGCGGTCAACGGGATTCCGAAGGTCGTGCGCGCTGTCCGCGGGCTCACCGACAGGTTCAAGAGGAACGAGGACGGCACGTTCACGTACGGCCGCGGCGCGGATTCCGTGACGGTGGACGCCGCGACCCACGGTGCGCTGCAGAACCCGAAGGTCGCGGAGCTGTACAACGATGTCGCCGTCGGTCCCGTGGCGGAGTTCAACGGCGTCGTTCAGCAGGTGAACATCTACATGCGCGACCCGGGCAGCGAGGACGACGGCTTGGCGGCGGGCGCGACGTTCACGCGAGAGGATTCTGCTGACTTCGGGACCTATGCAAAGACCGCGGCGGCGGTCGACGAGATGGAATACAAAGAGGAAACGCTCGTGAACAGGGGCATCTGGCTCAGGCCGGTATCCGGCTCTTACGGTGGAGATGAAAAGGGCTACTCTTTCCGGTTCGGCATCGGAGACGATGCGATCCTCTACAAGCAGGTCCGAATCGAGGACGCTGAGTTCTTGGAGCGGCTGGCGCACGGGGACGTCAGGTTCACCGCCGGCGACCTGCTGCAGGCGGACCTCGAGGTGACCGAGCGCGTGCACAAGAGCGGGTCCAAGAAGGCATCGTACAAGATCCTCAAGGTTGTCGATTATCGTCCGCTCGAGGTCCCGCGCCAGGAGTCGTTCGCGGAGTATATCGAGCGCAAGGGCGAGGAATCGCAATCCGGCTCCTGATCATGACGAAAATAGGCCCCGCGCATACGGGCTGCAACCCTGCGCGAGGCCGTGAGCCAAACCAACCGAATACACGGAAGGCAAGGTGATTGTACATCATGGCGGTCCGGAAGCTGAAGAGCGGCAAGTGGGTCGCCGACGTCACGGTCGGCGTGAAGTGGGACGGCTCGCGCGACAGGCGCGTCGAGACGTGCCAGACGAAGGGGCAGGCCCGCAAGGCGGAGACCCGCCTGCTCATGGAGAAGGAGCGCCTGCGCGGGCGCGTGACGGCGCGCATCACGCTGGCGGAGTTCGTCGACGAGGTGTACTGGCTCCAGAAGGCGGGGCTGCGCGCGAACACGCGGCAGGGCTACGAGCGCGACCTCAGGAGGCGCATCCTCCCCGCGCTCGGCAGCATGGAGATAGAGCAGATAAACAAGCTGAACATACAGCGCATGGTCTCGGCTCGCCCCACGCGCAAGACGGCGACCAACGCCCGCGAGACGCTCTCCTCGGTGCTCGGTTGCGCCGTCGAGATGGGCATGTTGCCGGTCAACCCCGCCTCGTTCCGCTACACGTACCCCGGGGGCGGCGCCGCCGACCCCGAGCGCGGAGGGGAGTGGCTGACCACCTTCGGGGACCATGAGCGGCTGCTCGGGCACCTGAGGGAGACGCGGCCCGGGTCCTGCGTCGAGCGCATCTGCGTGATCGGGCTGTGCGAGGGGCTGCGCAAGGGCGAGGTCCTGGCGCTGCGGTGGGAGGACGTCGACCTCGCGCGGCGCGAGCTGACGGTGCGCGGGACCTACACGCAGGGCCTGGGCGGCGCCCACGAGACCGACCCGAAGAACCGCAACGCGCGGCGCACCATCCCGCTGCGCGCCTACGCGGCGGAGCGCATGGCGGCGTGGGGCTCCGGCGAGGGGCCGATCGTCGAGGGCGTGGGCGGCGGGCTGCTGAGCCCCGTGACCGCGGGCGAGCGCATGCGCCGCTTCACCGCGGGGAGCTACCCCGACGGGACGCCGCTGCCGCGCGTCACCATGGCGAGCCTGCGCCACAGCTTCGCCACGGCGTGCGTCAACGAGGGCATGGAGGTCTCGAAGCTCTCGCGCATCATGGGGCACGCCGACATCAAGACCACGATGCGCTACTACGTGCGCCAGAAGCTCGACGACCTCAGGGCGGCGGTCGACGCCATGGATGGAGGGGAATGTCGGGCCGTTGGCAATTGATGGCAATCGATATTGGGATAACCGCAGGTAGAATGGCTGTTGTACTGGGGTTCGAATCCCCAGCTCTCCGCCAGTATGACTTGAAAGAAGGGTCCCATTTGGGGCCCTTTTTGCTATGAAGAACGTTAGCCGGGGATTCGAACCCTCAAAAAGAGGGGGTATCCTTTCGAATGTCCCCTCTCATATGCTTGCGATGTGCCGGATTCCTACACAGCCGGTGCCTTTGCTACGGTTTCGCTCTCTGCCGCAAGCGGACGGTTGTCGATGCGACGCGCAAGGCGATCTAGCTTGACGAGCAGCCATTCGATGGGATTGGGCCCTGAGCCTTCCTCGTCGGCAACTAAATCAACGCTGGCAATTTTGACGCCGTTCTGCTTAAGCGTGACTCTGCCTACCTTGTCGCCCACGTGCACCGTGCCCCTGAGGTCGTCGTAGGTAACCTTCTCGGTCACTTTGCCGGCAAGGGAGAACACGGTCGCCTGGGCGCTAGGGTCGGCGAGCGTGGCATCAATTGTCTTATCCGTCCAATCGGCCTGACTGATGCGTGCCATCAGAGGTTTGCCGTTGACAGTTTTTTCCTTGGTGTTGGCGACTGCGATTGTCGTCTTGTGTCCGTAGTACCAGCTGGCAAGTGCGGCGGTATCGGCAAAGCGCTGGTCGGTGCTACTGGAATGAAGGACAACGGTGTAGACTTCGTCACTGTCGCGTTCGTAGCCCGCCGTAAAGCAATAGCCGGCATCGTCGGTGGTGCCGGTTTTGCCGCCGATGTTGCCGTCTTGCCCCAGTAAGACGTTGTGCGTGTCCATGGAGTGTGAGTGGTCGGAGCCGTCGGCGCCCGTGACCTCAATCCAAGCGTCGCTACTTGCCATCACTTGGCGAATCGCGTCGTTTTTCATGGCTTCTTGCATCATCAGCGCTACGTCGCGTGCGGTCGAGTGCATGTCGCCGGCCCACTCATCAAAGTCCAGGCCGTGCGGGTTTTCAAAGAGTGTGCCGGTGCAGCCGAGCTTTTTTGCGCGTTCGTTCATAGCTTTCACAAACGTGGCGACGGGATCTTTGGTTTTGGAATCGAGCTTTTTGCCAACGTGCTCTGCAAGCGCGACGGCGGCGTCGTTGCCCGAGGGAATCAAAAGCCCGCGGAGCGCCTGTTCCACGGTGAGCTCATCGCCTTCGAGGAGTCCTGCAGTCGAGTTACCCACAGCGGCAGCGGCGTTGCTTACGGTGACCTTCTCGTCCATTTTGCAGTTCTCGACCGCGAGGATTGCGGTCATAACCTTGGTGATCGATGCGATCTTGACCTGCTCATCGGCGTTGCGAGCATAGTAGACGGTACCGTCTTTGCTCATCACACATGCGTTTGTCGCATCGATATCGGGCAGGTCTTTGGCCGCAATGCCACGCGCATCGGCGGTTTTGCCGCAGACGTTATCGGTCGTGAGAACTTGGGCGTCGGCAACAGCGGGCGCGCTCGCAACAAGGGCGATGGCGCAGACAATTCCGGCGGCAAGTTGTGCGGAGCGTTTTACAAGAGGGATGGGGGACTTCACGGATTTCGCTTTCGACGGGATGGTCTCTTCTGGCCTTAGAGTATATCGTTTGCCGGCCGTGTCGCTTGAGGTGTAGCGTGTGCGGTTTGTCTTCGCGTCTGGGCGGGCGTTCGTGCGCTTGAGGTCTATACGGTTGCACGCTGCGTAACGAAGGCGCCCTTACAAACACCTGACAATGCGCTCACGTGCATATGAGCTGCGATTTCTACTATCGATACTACTGAATTGATATTGATGTGGAGGTATGCGGTATGACGGCTGCTGCGGCTGTGGAGTCCACGGAGCTTGAAGAGCTAATGGAAGCGCAGGCCGAGGCCGCGCACGAGCGCGAAGTTGGGGATGCGACTCGCCCCACGGCAGAGGATCTCGCCGCCTCGCCGACGCGCATCGACGTTGAGGGCCTTGACCTGTTTTACGGCGACCATCATGCGCTCAAAGACGTGAACATCAAAATTCGCGACAAGCAGATCACCTCGTTCATCGGGCCTTCGGGCTGCGGCAAGTCCACGCTGCTACGCTGCTTTAACCGCATGAATGACGGCATCAAGGATTGTCGTATTGAGGGCAAGATCGCGCTCGATGGTCAGGATATCCTGGGCGATTACGACATCTGCCGGCTGCGCCAGCGCGTGGGCATGGTATTCCAGCGCCCCAACCCGTTTCCCATGAGCATCTACGACAACGTTGCCTATGGACCTCGCGGCATGGGTGTGCACGACCGCGCCGTGCTCGATGAGCTGGTCGAAGACTCCCTGCGACGCGCCGCACTGTGGGACGAGATCAAGGATAAACTCAAAGAGTCGGGGTTGGGTCTTTCGGGTGGACAGCGGCAGCGTCTGTGCATCGCTCGCGCGCTTGCCGTACAACCCGATATTCTGCTGATGGACGAACCCACGAGCGCCCTCGATCCCGTGTCGACGCTGGTGGTGGAACAGCTGGCCCGCGAGCTCAAAGAGACCTGTACGCTGGTGGTCGTTACGCACAACATGCAGCAGGCTGCGCGTATTTCCGACTCGGTTGCTTTCTTTTTGCTGGGCGAGCTGGTGGAGCATGCGCCCACTGCCCGGCTCTTCAAAAACCCGACCGATCCGCGCACGGCGGATTATTTGACGGGCCGTTTTGGCTGATACCATCTAGTACAGGCGCCTTTAGGGTTAAGATGCGGTCACACCGGCCGCAGAGGGGTTCAACATGATCTATTACGTCGAGGACGATGACAACATCAGGGATTTGACGGTCTACGCGCTGCGCAAGCAGGGAATAGAGGCCGAGGGCTTTTCGTGCGATGGCGAGTTTAAGGCTGCCGTGGCGCGAAGAGTGCCCGATGCCGTGCTGCTCGACATTATGCTGCCCGATACTGACGGTTTGGCGATCATGCGTCGTCTGCGTGCCGATCGTCTGACGGCGACGGTGCCCATTATGATGCTTACCGCCAAGGATACCGAGCTCGATAAGGTGATGGCGCTCGATGACGGTGCCGACGATTATCTGACCAAGCCGTTCTCGCTTATGGAGCTCGCCAGCCGTTGCCGCGCGCTACTGCGTCGCGGCGGCATGGTCAAACAGACAAGCGATGTGCTTAGCGTGGGTGACATCGTGCTTTCGCCCAGCCATCGCGAGGTGACCGTTGCCGGTGAGCCGCTCAAGCTTACCCTGCGTGAGTTCGACCTGCTCGAGTATCTTATGCGCAAGCCTGGCGTGGTCTTTACCCGCGAGTCGCTGCTGCAGAGCGTTTGGGGCTGGGACTTCGACGGTGGTTCGCGTACCGTCGACGTGCACGTGCAGACGCTTCGCCAAAAGCTGGGCGAGCATGCCGGCACTATAGAGACCGTCCGTGGCGTGGGCTATCGCCTTGCCGAGCCTTCTGCCGATGACGGTCCCGAAGGCGCCGATGCCGAAGCTCCCACCGCGGGCAAATTGGAGGAGTAGCCTGTGGTCGTCGCTCCCCAGGGAAAACACACCCTGTCGCATCGCGTGTTTGCAACGATATTCTTCTGCGCTATGGCGGTCATATTGGCGTTTACGGTGCTGGGCGCGTTTTTTGTGCAAAACACCTTGGCAGATGCCACAAGTGCCAACCTTTCGCAGGAAACCGAGCTCATTGCCGCCGCCTTAAACGAGCAACAGGAGCCCATCGCATTCCTGCGAAGTCTCGACCGTGAGGATTTGCGCATCACGTTGATCAACAAGGACGGGTCAGTCGCCTACGACAACGAGGCGTCACCTTCTATGCTGCCCAACCACGGTGATCGACCTGAGGTTGTCGAGGCGCTTGAAAACGGCTCGGGTTCTGCGGAGCGCTCGAGCACCACGCTCGACGAGATTATGCTGTATCGCGCCGTCGCCCTTGATAATGGGCAAGTTGTTCGTTTGGCGCAAGCTCAGCCTGGTGTTGCGGCAATTCTGTTGTCGCTTGTTGCGCCAATGCTGCTTATCGCGGCGGCAGGTGCGGTGCTCTCGTTTTTCCTGGCGCGTCGCGAGTCCCGTGCCATCATTGCGCCGCTGCAAGAGGTCGATCTCGACCATCCGCGTCGTAGCTATGAGCATGCCTACGCCGAGATGGTTCCCATGCTCGAGCGCATTGAGTCTCAGCGCCAGGAGCTCAAACGCCAGATGGCGGTGCTGGCAGACAACGATCGCATGCGTCGTGAGTTTACGGCCAATATCACCCACGAGCTCAAGACCCCACTTACTGCGATCTCGGGCTATGCCGAGCTTATTGCAAATGGCATGGTCGAGGGCGAGGATGATCTGCGCACTTTTGGCGGACGTATCTATCGCGAGGCGAGGCGTTTGGCGGCGCTTGTCAACGACATTTTGACGCTTTCCAATTTGGATGAGGCGGAACGGGCCTCCGATGGCGAGGCGGTGCCTATCGGCTCGACCGAGCCCATCGAGCTTTCGCGTGCAATAATGACGGTTGAGCAGCGCCTTGAGCAGGTCGCGCAGCAGACGAATGTGACGATCGGGCACGAGGCGAAGCCCGTGGTAATCGAGGGCGTGTCGCGCTTGATCGATGAGCTGATCTACAACCTGGCAAGTAATGCGATTCGATACAACCGCCCCGGAGGTTCAGTAACGCTCGGCTGTGGAACCAACGATGACGGTCGTCCGTTTTTGTCAGTTGCGGATACGGGCATCGGTATTGCGCCCGAAGAGCAGGGCAAGGTATTCGAGCGCTTCTATCGTGTAGATAAGAGCAGGTCCAAGGCGCGTGGCGGGACCGGTTTGGGCTTGGCCATCGTCAAACACGCCGCTCTGTACCATCACGCTGATATCGAGCTTTTGAGTGAGCCGGGCGTGGGGACTATCGTCACGGTAACGTTCCCTACGCAGCAGGATAAGTCGTTTGAGTAGTTGCCGTTACGCGAAAGCCCGGTAACGTGCCGGGGCTCTGGCTTGGTGTTTCGTTGGGGTGCGGCAAATGCGTGGCGGTTGTCCGGTGACTGTAGTATGCGTGGCCGAGCGTGAGTGGATTTCCTTTCGCTACAATCAGTGCCAATCGTTTAGCTTGAGCAAGGGACTGCCATGGATATCCAATTCAAGACGGGATGTTTTAGGGATGCGGCATTGGTGCGCCGCGCCGTTTTTATGGACGAGCAGGGCTATGAAAACGAGTTCGACCAGATTGACGAAGCTCCGAGCTGCATCCATGTGACGTTGTACGTGGACGGCGAGCTCGCCGGCTGCTCGCGCGTGTTTCCCGAGGAACTGGAGCGCGTGGCAGATGCAGAGGCTCCGGTGTCGCCGGCGTGTGACATGGATGAAGGCGTTGCAGCGGGAGAGACCTACATTATGGGGCGCGTCGCCGTGCTGCCCGCCATGCGCCGCCGAGGTCTTGCAAGCAAGATTGTCGAGACGAGCGATTCTGCCGCGCGCGATGCCGGCGCTCGGCTTATAAAGCTGCATGCACAGGAGTATGTGCTACCGCTCTATGCCAAGGCAGGCTATACGCAGATCGCCCCGGTTGATTTCGAAGACGAGGGACAGCCCCATGTCTGGATGGCAAAACGGGTGGGCTAGCAGTGGCCGATGATGCGGTGCCTGGGGACATCCCTTTCTGCCGACACTGGGAACGCTCCTTGGCAAATGACGCATCGGAGTACTCGGACATACAGTTTTTCGATTCCGCATGTATATATGCGCGCTAATGGGTTATAAAATCTAAGTCTGAACATAGCAGGTCTGCGATGCGGCTCGGGCAACCGGGCCGTTTCTGCGGACGGGGGTAGCGCGAAAGGACTGCACATGCGTCAATTTAAGACCGAGAGCAAAAAACTGCTCGACCTCATGATCAACTCCATCTATACCAATAAGGAAATCTTCCTGCGCGAGCTTATCTCTAACGCGAGCGATGCCGTCGACAAGCTCAACTTTAAGAGCCTGCAGGATCCGAGTGTAAAGCTCGACCAGGGCGACCTGGCTATTCGCGTCTCTTTTGATAAAGACGCTCGCACCATTACCATTTCGGATAACGGCATTGGCATGACCGCCGAGGAGCTCGAGCACAACCTGGGCACCATCGCCCATTCCGGCTCCGAGGAGTTTAAGACCGAGAACGCCGAGCAGCAGGGTTCGGATGTCGACATCATTGGTCAGTTTGGCGTGGGCTTCTACTCAGCCTTTATGGTCGCCAGCCATGTGAAGGTGGTCAGCCGCGCTTATGGCGAGGATGTCGCCCATGTGTGGGAATCCGATGGTCTTGAGGGCTATACCATCGAGGACGGCGAGCGCGCCGAGCACGGCACCGATGTTATCCTGACGCTGCGCGAGAACGAGAAGCTTGACGCAGATGGCGAGGCCGAGACCTACGATCGCTTCCTGACCGAGTGGGGCCTCAAGAGCCTGATTCAGCAGTACAGCAACTATGTGCGCTACCCGATTCAAATGATGGTGACCAAGAGCCGTCAGAAGCCCAAGCCCGAGGACGCGCCGGACGACTACAAGCTCGAGTACGAGGATTATCAGGAGCTCGAGACCGTCAACTCCATGACGCCGATCTGGAAGAAGCACAGCTCCGATGTTGAGCAGAAGGACTATGACGAGTTCTACAAGTCCACGTTCCACGACTTTGACGACCCCGCGCGCACCATTAGCTTCCATGCCGAGGGCACGCTTGAGTACGATGCCCTGCTGTTTGTACCGGGCCGCGCTCCGTTTGATCTGTACAGCAAAGATTACGAGAAGGGCCTGGCACTCTACAGCTCCAACGTCCTGATTATGGAGAAGTGCGACGACCTGCTGCCCGATTACTACAACTTCGTGCGCGGCGTCGTTGATTCCGCCGACGTGTCTCTCAACATCTCGCGCGAGACGCTGCAGCAGAACCGACAGCTCAAGGCAATCGCCAAGCGTGTGGAAAAGAAGATTACCGCCGATCTTGAGGATATGCGCGACAACGACCGCGAGGCCTATGAGAAGTTCTTTGAGAACTTTGGCCGCGGTCTTAAGTACGGTATTTACTCGAGCTATGGCATGAAGTCGGACGAACTTTCCGATCTGCTGCTGTTCTGGTCTGCCAAGGAGCAGAAGATGATTACCCTGGCTGAGTACGCCAAGGGTATGCCCGAGGGTCAGAAGGCCATCTACTATGCCGCCGGCGATTCGCGTGAGCGCTTGGCAAAGATGCCCGTCGTGAAGGGCGTGCTCGATCGCGGCTACGACGTGTTGCTGCTGACGCAGGACGTGGATGAGTTCACGTTCCAGGCCATGCGTGAGTACGTTGCCGCCGATATGCCCAAGATCTATGAGGACGATGCTGCCCGCGAGGCTGCCGAGAAGGCCGTTGCCGACGGTGCCGAGCCCGAGGTCGAGGATCGTCATCTGGAGCTCAAGAACGTCGCGACCGGCGATCTTGACCTGGCGACCGAGGACGAGAAGAAGGAGGCCGAGGACGCCACCAAGGAGAACGAGGACCTCTTTAGCGCTATGAAGGAGGCGCTCGGCGATAAGGTCGAGAAGGTCGCCGTCTCTGCACGCCTGACCGACGCCCCCGCCTGCATCACCACCGAGGGTCCGCTGTCCCTCGAGATGGAGAAGGTGCTCCAGAAGGGTCCCGAGGGCGCGCCCGACGGCATGCCCAAGAGTCAGCGCGTACTCGAGCTCAACGCCAAGCACCCGGTCTTCGCCAAGCTTGTCGCTGCCCAGAAGGCCGGCGACGCCGATAAGATCAAGCAGTACTCCGGTCTGCTCTATGACCAGGCCCTGCTGGTCGAGGGCATTCTTCCTGAGGACCCCGTAGCATTCGCGGCAGCTGTTTGCGAACTAATGTAACTGGGTAGTTACGCGGTTTTACCAAACCGCGTAACGGCTCGACGCTGCAAACGCCCCTAAGCGGCAATCTGACGTTCAATCGTCGGTCGCGTACCGAAGTACGCTTCCCTCCTCTTTCACGTCACCTTGCTCGCTTAGGGGCGTTTTCGCTGACTTATGCTCAACCTGCGACGTTTTTGTGGTCCAAAGTGGTCGTTGGGGACGTTCTTAAATGACTCGTCGTTGGGGACGTTCTTGTTTGACTAGTCGTTGGGGACGTTCTTGTTTGACTAGTCGTTTAAGAACGTCCCCAACGACTAGTTGGGTTGCTAATTTGTGCGGGTTGTGGTTTTGTGACCTGCTGAATTTAAAGATACTGTACATCTGTACGTTAACTTATCTTCGTAGTATATTGCTACCCGCAAAACTCAGCACCATTGTGCCGCGAGGCACTAAAGCGCCTACGTACAATGGTTGTCGATAGTACGATTCGATTCAACGACAGGATGGATGGTCCAAGCGTGAGTCTCGGCAGCAAACTATCCAACGCAAAGGTCTCCTTTGCGATATTTAAGCGCGACATTAAGCGATTGCTTATGAACCCCGTCGCCTTGGTGGTTACCCTGGGCGTGTGCGTCATTCCCTCGCTGTATGCCTGGTACAACATCGTGGCCAATTGGGATCCGTACGGAAACACCCAGGGAATCAAGATTGCCATCGCCAACAACGATCGGGGCACCCAGAACGACCTGGTGGGTAAGCTCAACGCGGGCGATAAGGTCGTCGATCAGCTCAAGGAGAACGACCAGCTGGGCTGGACCTTCGTCGACTCGGCGGCTGATGCCAAGGAAGGCGTCGAGAGCGGCGAGTACTATGCGGCCATCGTAATCCCCAAGAACTTCTCGGATAACCTGATTTCGATGCTCGACGGCAACTACCATCAGCCCAAGCTCACGTACTACGTCAATGAGAAGAAGAGCGCCATTGCGCCCAAGGTTACCGATACCGGTGCAAACACCATCGAGGAGCAGATCAACTCGGAATTTGTCTCTACGGTAGGCGAGACTGTTGCCGGTATCGCCAAGGATGCCGGTGTCGATTTAAAGGACAAGGCAACCCAGACTCAGGACTCGCTGGCAAGTTCGGTGTCCGAGGCATCCGACACCTTGGGCGAGGTGCGCGATTCGATTGGCGATATGAATGCCGCCATCGATAAGACGAGTGGCGCTATCGCCTCGGCTGATGCGGCACTTGCCGGCTTGCAAGGTCAGGCACCGTCGCTGACGCAGGCGATCTCCCAGGGCAACGACCTGCTGGGCGAAGCTCGCACCACGGCGGGCAACTCCATCACCTCGCTCTCCAAGGCGCTTTCGGAAGGCAGCCTTGCGCTCACCAAGACGTCGACCTCTGCGAACGCTGCCATCGGCAAGCTGACGGGCGCGGTCACATCTACGACCACCCGTATCGACAACTCGCTCGAGTCTCTTCAAGCGACGATCGACCACAATAAGGCCGTTATCGGGCACTTGGAGATTCTCGCCAATGACACGTCGACAGGTTCCGAGGAAATTGACGCGCGCATTGTATCGACCATCGATTTGCTTCGAGAGCAGAATGAAAAGCTGCAGAGCATCAAGGACGGTCTGTCCGCGCAGTCGAGCGCCATGGCGAATGACGCAGCGGCTGTTTCGGGTGCCAGTGACGCTATCAATAACGCAATTCATACCGGTGCGACCAACCTTGGCCAAGCCCAGACGGACTTGGGCCAAAACGCGCTGCCGAAGGCCTCGAGCGCGCTCGACTCTTTTGCTGCCGTTTCGGGCGACCTGACCGGTATCGTCTCGGGTATGACACCTACACTTGCAAATGCGCGTGGCACGCTGGCGCAGCTTAGCGCTACGCTCGGCCAGGCCAAGACCACGCTGTCCCAGACCGATTCCTCGCTTGCCAAGGTCCAGGACAAGCTTGCGACCGCCGCCAATGACATCGCGGCGCTGCAGACCTCCGAGTCTATGGGCGAGCTGGCTGATCTGATGGGCGTCGATGTCAATGACGTGGCAGATTTCATGGCGTCTCCGGTTGAGTTGACGTCCAAGTCAATCTATCCGGTCAAGAGCTTTGGCTCGGGCATCGCTCCCTTCTACACCAATCTGGCGCTTTGGGTGGGTGGCTACGTGCTCATTGCCATCTACAAGCTTGAGGTCGATCGCGAAGGCATCGGCAGCTTTACTGCGCGTCAGGGCTACTTTGGCCGCTGGCTGCTCCTGGTGATCCTGGGCGCGTTCCAGGCCATCATCGTTACGGTGGGCGATCTGGTGATTGGCGTGCAGTGTGTCAGCCCGCTGCTGTTCGTGCTGGGTGGCATCGCCATCTCGTTTACGTACGTCAACATCATCTATGCGCTGTCCACCACGTTTAAGCATATCGGCAAGGCAATCGGTGTCATCCTCGTCATCGTGCAGATCCCGGGTTCGTCGGGCATGTACCCCATCGAGATGATGCCTGGCTTCTTCCAGTGGCTGCACCCACTGCTGCCCTTTACCTACGGCATCAATCTGCTGCGGGAGACGGTCGGCGGCATGTACTCGTTTAACTACCTGTTTAACTTGTGCATCCTGGGCGTGTTCCTGATCGTGGCGCTCTTTATCGGGTTGCAGCTTCGTCCGCTGCTGCTCAACCTTAACCTGCTCTTTGATAAGCAGCTTTCCACGACGGGTCTTATGATTTGCGAATCTAACGACTTGCCGCGCCAGCGCTATTCGCTGCGCACGGCCATGCGTGTCATGCTCGATTCCGATTCGTACCGTCGCGAACTGCTCGATCATGCGGTCGCCTTTGAACATCGCTACCCGTACTACATCAAGGGCGGTTTCGCCGCTGTAGTCGGCGTGCAGGTGCTGCTCTTCGTTCTGTCGACGGTTCTCGATATCGACAACAATGGCAAGATCATTCTGCTGGTCATTTGGATTATCTCGGTCATTGCCATCTGTGGCTGGCTCATCAACATCGAATATATCCGCTCGAGCCTCAACACCCAGATACGTATCTCGGCGCTTTCGGATGAGGACCTGCGCCGCGAGATGCGCGAGCACACGGCCGCCATTCCGGCCGCTCGTCGTATGTTCGGCTTGAATGCGAGCGAGCGGGGGTCTGAACCCAAGACTCAGACTGTCAGCCAATGCGGTCATCGCGACGCGTTCCATGTGCCCGAGAACGGGGATGACACGTTTGTGATGAATGAAAATACCGCTCCGCTTGGCAAGCACTCCAAAGGAGGTGAGGCATAAATGAAGAACATCCTGCATCTGTTTAAGCGCGATGTCCAAAACGTGTCTCGCTCCGTAATCGGCCTGGTTGTCGTGATGGGCCTCATTATCGTGCCGTGCCTGTACGCGTGGTTTAACATCGCCGGCAGCTGGGATCCGTACGGCAATACCGGCAATCTTAAGATCGCCGTGGTCAACACCGATGAGGGTTACGAGAGCGATCTGATCCCCGTCGAGGTCAACGTGGGCGAAAACGTGACCGCCACCCTGCGCGGCAACGAGAGCTTCGATTGGGTCGTGCTCAACGATCGCGATAAGGCCATCGATGGCGTCAAGTCGGGCGCGTATTACGCCGCTGTGGTTATCCCCAAAACGTTTAGCGCCGACATGATGACGCTCTTCTCGACCGACGTGAAGCACGCCGATATCGAGTTTTACGAGAATCAGAAGGCCAACGCCATTGCCCAGATCGTAACCGAGAAGGGCTCGAGCGCCGTCCAGAGTCAGGTCAACGAGACCTTTACCGAAACCATTACGACTATCGGTCTTAAAACCGTGTCTAGCCTGCTCGACTACATGAGCACCGACCAAGTGAGCAACTTTATCGCCAACCTGTCTTCGACGCTCGGCGATTCGGTCCAGGACCTGCAGGATGTTCAGGCCAGCGCAACGTCGCTTGCGGGCATTTTGAGCTCCACGTCCGATTCGCTGACGTCGGCGAGCGGTATGCTCCAACAGACAAGCACGGTGGATGAGTCGACTAAGCAGCTGATGGAGCATGCCAAGAGCGGTATGAGCGATTCCAAGGAAGCGCTGAAGGGCGCCAACGACGCCATCAACGCCGCGATTGACGGAAGCGCGGGCTCGTTTGACAATGTGTCCGCCGAGCTTGCGAAGGCGTTCGATGCCGCAAATCAGCATGTCGACCTTACAGTGTCTCAGCTCAACGATGCCGCGGCGGCGCTCAATGCGCGTGCCGACGATATCGATGCCACGGCCGACCAGCTCCGTAGTTTTGCCGAGCAGGTGAGTAACGAAAAGCTCCAGGAGAGCCTCAAATCTGTGGCAACATCGCTGGGCAGAATCGCGGTGGAGTATCGCAACAACGCCAAGGACCTGACGGCAACCGCAAAGTCCCTTTCTGACAGCATGGCAGAGGTCAACAGCACGCGTGCCGAGGTCGACCAGGCTATCGCCGATGCCAAGGCGGGCATCTCGGGTGCCAAGTCCGACTACGATTCCACGTTCTCGGTTAAGGCCAAGGAGCTTAAGAAGACGGTTTCGGGCATTCTGGACTCGCTGAACAGCATCTCGGGCGATCTGGATGGTGCCGTAGACGGTCTGACCGACGCATCCGGTTCGCTGGCAAAGGGTCTCTCTAAGGCTGCAAAGCTGGTCAACAAGGCTTCCGATCAGCTGGGTGAGGCATCGGACAAGATTAGCGCTTTCAAGGACGAACTCGACGGTGCCCTTATGTCGGACGATCTGGCCACGATCAAGACAATGATCGGCAACGACCCCGAGGGTCTGGCCGCGTCGCTTTCCGGCCCCGTCGCACTCGACCGCAAGCCGGTCTATCCGATTCGCAATTACGGCTCTGCCATGGCGCCGTTCTACACGATTCTGTCGCTCTGGGTCGGCTCGATCGTACTGGCGGCCATGATGAAGGTCTCGGTTGACGATGAGCTTATCAACGAGCTCATTCCCGTGCGCCTGCACGAGATCTACCTGGGTCGCTACCTGTTCTTTGGCAGTCTGGCCCTGCTGCAGGCAACGCTCGTGTGCGCGGGCGACATCCTGTTCTTTGGAATTCAGTGCGACAACCCGCTGCAGTTTGTGCTGGCGGGCTGGGTCGCGAGTCTCGTGTTCTCCAATATCGTCTACACGCTTACGGTGTCGTTTGGCGATATCGGCAAGGCGCTCGCCGTTGTGCTGCTGGTCATGCAGGTCGGCGGTTCGGGCGGTACGTTCCCCATCGAGATGACCGGCCCCGTGTTCCAGGCGATATATCCGTTCCTGCCGTTTACCCATGGCATCAACGCCATGCATGCCGCCATGGCTGGCGCCTACCATATGGAGTACTGGGTTGAGCTGGGCATTCTGGCGAGCTATCTGATTCCGTCGCTGGCCCTGGGTGTGGTCTTCCGCCGTCCGGTCATCAAAGCCAACGACTGGATTATCGAAAAGCTGGAATCCACAAAGCTGATTTAGTGCGGCAGCGTTAACGCTGATGTAGCGCAAATGCGGCTCGCGCAACATCGGCCGGTCCGCCGTTCGGTAGAACGGCGGAACAAAACTTTTTCACGTCACCTTGCTCGCTTAGGGTCGTTTTCGCTGACATTGCCGGAGCATCGAGGTTTTTCTGTTCGATACTTTAGCGGGCTGGATTGCGATGCCGTGTTGGTTGTTGCTACAGTAGCGGGGCGTGCCGGGGGTCCGGTGCGTCCCGTTTTTATTTGACCATGAGGCGGCACGCAGCCATACGCGTGCGGACACCACGCCCAGTTTGAGTGTGAGGATGTTCCATGGCCCAATACGCTGCCAACGAAATCGAAAACATGCCCGATAGCCCTGTTGCTCGCGAGGACCTGGGCGCGGGCGGCACCTCCCGTGGTGCCGGTGCTCGTTCGCCGTTGTTCTGGAAAGTTCTACTGCTTTCGGTGGCGATTATCTGGGGTTACTCCTTTACCACTATGAAAGACGCGCTCGACACCATTCCGGTGTTCGAACTGCTCTATATTCGTTTTCTTCCCGCAGCGCTGGTCATGCTTGTTATCTTTCGCAAGCGCATCGCCGCCCACCTTAACGCTCGCAATCTGATTGTTGGTCTGAGCATGGGCGCGCTCATGTGGGCAGCCTATGCCTTGCAGACGGTCGGTCTGGCTCAGACTACGGCAGGCAAGAATGCTTTTTTGACGGGCACCTATTGCATTCTGGTCCCGTTCGCGAGCTATTTCCTAAGCGGCGAAAAGCTCACTCGCTACAACTTGGGCGCCGCATTGCTCTGTCTGGCGGGCATTGGCCTGGTGGCGCTCGATAGCGTCGAGTTCAACATCGGTGATGCCATCACGCTGGGCGGTGCGGTTTTCTTTGCCATTCAGATGTCGGTGACGGCCAAGTACGGCCGAAAGATGGACATCAACGTCATCACGTTTTGGATGTTTGTGGGCAATGGCGTCCTGAGCCTTATCTCGTCGCTGTTGTTCGAGACCCAAGCGCCCGCGTCCGTGTGGACGCCGAGCTTTATCGGCGTGATGGCCTTTCTCTCGGTGGGCTGCACGTGCGTGGCGCTGCTCATCCAAAACGTCGGCTTGGCGCACGTTCCGGCCTCGACGGGCTCATTGCTCCTATCGATGGAGTCCCCTTCGGGCGTGTTGTTTTCGGTGCTGCTGACGGGGGAGGCGCTCACCTCGTGTCTGCTCGCCGGCTTCGTACTCATCTTCTTGTCGATCATCTTGAGCGAGACACATTTTGATTTTTTGCGCCGAAATAATTGCGCGCAATTGTAAACAACTTGTTGCGCCGCCCTCCTGGGGCGGCGTTTTTTATGTAACGCCCTTACAGTTATGCCTTGCACTTTAGACCATCAAAGTGTTTGCTGCACAAATAATACTGGAGGGCATCTATGGCACCAGCTCAGTCCGATTTTCAACCGCAACCAGCGCCCAAGGCCACCCAGGCAGCGCAAGCCGCTATCGGTGACGGTCTTGTTGCCGAGGCTCAAGCTTTTGCCGACAAGCTTGCTGCGTGGCGCCACGACCTGCACCAGACGCCCGAGTTGGGTAATCGCCTTCCGCAAACCTCTGCGTATATCCAGACACGTCTGACCGAGATGGGCATCCCGTTTGCCACGCTCGTCGACGGCTCCTGTGTTGTGGGCCTTATCGGTGCCGGTGCGGCTGTGGCGGCCCAGGGCAACGGTACGTGCACGGACGATCAGGCCGGCACGGTCATCATGCTGCGCGGTGACATGGATGCCCTTCCCGTCGCGGAAGAGTCGGGCGAGCCTTTCGCCTCTGTCAACGGCTGCATGCATGCTTGCGGCCACGATATGCATGCGACGGCCCTGCTTGGTGCCGCTCGCCTGCTCAAGGCTCGCGAGGCCAAGCTTGTCGATGCCAATGCCACGGTTAAGCTGCTGTTTCAGCCGGGCGAGGAAACCTTTGAGGGCGCTCGCGCTGCCATTGCCGATGGCCTGCTGCAGAACCCGCGTCCCCAGGCGGCTTTTGCCATGCATGTTAACAGCCAATCGCCGCTCGGCCTGGTGCTCTATGGGAGCCCGGCGCTTTCGGGCGTGTACGGTTTCCGCATTACACTGCAGGGCAAGGGCGGCCATGGCTCGAGCCCCGAGATCTGCATCGACCCCATCACGGCCGGCGTCCATGTGCACCTGGCACTCCAGGAGCTCATCTCCCGCGAGGTGCCGGCAGCCAAGGAGGTCGCACTCACCGTGGGTAAGTTTGCCGGCGGACAGGCGGCAAACGTCATTCCCGACACCTGCGTGCTCGAAGGAACGCTGCGCGGCTTTGACGTCGAGCTCATGGCGCATCTTAAGACCCGCATTGCCGAGGTCGTCAATGGCGTAGCGGCAACGTATCGTACACCGGCGACCATCGAGACGCTCTCGGATGTTCCGCCGCTAGCACTCGATGACGATATGACCCAGGCTTCGCTTGGCTATGTGGGTGCGACGCTGTCCAAGGCCGTCTTCCTGCCGCTGTTCCATGCCATGGCCAGCGAGGACTTTGCGCTTGTCTCGAGCGAGATACCGAGCGCGTACTTTACGATCGGTGCAGCTGTGACCGATACGGACGAGCACTTTGCCCAGCACCATCCCAAGGCACGCTTTAACGATGCCGAGCTGCCGCTCGGTGCCGCGGCTTATACCGCCGTCGCTTTGGGCTATATCGCCGACCACAGGGAGTAACCAATGTCCCAGCAGCGTAAGTTCTTCCCCGGCTGGCTTGTGGTGACCTCTGGCTTCGTGATCATGGCCACGTGCTACACGATTTTCGTCAACTGCATGAGCCTGTTCCAGCCGCTGATCGTCAGCGATCTGGGCATTTCCCTTGCGCAGTACAACATCTCCAATGCCATTTCCACCGTGGTGAGCGTTGTGGGTTCGCTTGTGATCGGCCATGTCGCCGATAAGGTGAGCGGCCGCGTTCTGGGCTCCCTCACCGTTATCGCCACCTCTGCCGTGCTTGTCGGCATGAGCTTTGTGGGCGAACTGTGGCAGGTCTACGTGCTCTTTGCCGTCTCGGGCTGCTTCGCCGTGGCCTCGACCCGCCTGCTCATTAGTCTCGTCACTGCCAACTGGTTTACAGCCAAGCGCGGTCTTGCTATCTCCATTGCGCTTTCGGGCTCGGGCTTTGGCGGTGCCATTCTCTCGCCGATCGTGAGCTCGCTGATCGTGAGTGTGGGTTGGCGTTCCGCCTTCTTGGTGCTTGCCGCCGTCTGCATTGTGGCGGCGCTGCCCATCACGGCGTATTCCTTCCGCACCAAACCTTCCGAGATTGGCCTGATGCCGCTCGGCGATAACCCGGGCGATCCGTCTGTTTTCACCGCGGGCGATAAGGACGAGCATACGGCCCCCGAGGTCAGCGTCGGCTGGTCGCGCATTAAGAAGAGCCCGGCATTCTGGCTGCTCGTCGTGGCATTCCTCTTTATGGGCCTTGTCAATGGCGCCATCCTGCCCAACCAGGTTACGAATATGACGAGCGTCACCGTCAACGGCGCCAAGATCGTCACGGGCGGCCACGACCCCATGTGGGCAGGCACCGTGCTTTCGGCCTACATGGTTACCGTCGTTATCGCTAAGATCTCTCTTGGCGCCATCTATGATCGATTTGGCTTGCGTTTCGGCAATGTGTTGGGGTCCGTTGCGTGCATCGTCGCCTGCGTCGCCCTGTGCTTCCCCGCAACCGACCTCGGCCCCATCGTGGCTGCCATTAGCTTTGGTATCGGAACGTGCATGGGCACCATTACGCCCACGATCGCTGCGTCTAAGCAGTTTGGCATGGCCGACCTGGGTAAGGTCACGGGCACCATTACCTCGCTCGAGATGGTCGGTGGCACCGTGGGCGCCATCGTCTCGGGTGTGCTGTTCGACGCTACGGGCTCCTTTTCGAGCACCTGGATCGTGTGCCTGGTGTGCTCCGTGGTTATGCTCGTGTTCCTGGTGGCGTCCGAGCCCATCGCTGCCAAGCTGCGCGCGAGCGTGGCGGGGGAGTAGATAGGCCAAAGCGCATTGCCGCTTGTCCGCTTCGTCCGTGGCTGCCGCGGCGGCGCATCTGGCCGAACGAGCCCCCATACCCTCGTTCGGTCAGATGCACCGCCGCGGTTTGTGTTTGTGCCGTATAATGACCACTACCTATGACGCGATACAAAAGAAAGGTGTTTGCCCATGCAGGCACAGAAGGCGGAGGGAACCCGCGACCTTATCGGCGCCGAGATGCGCGCTTGGCAAAAGATGCAGCAGATTGCGGCCGGCGTATTCGAGCCGTTTGGCTTTAAGCCCATCGAGACGCCCGCGATCGAGCAGGTGGACGTGTTTGTCCATGGCATCGGCCAGTCGACCGACGTCGTGCGCAAGGAGATGTTCCGCGTGTTTAGCGGCGCCAACCTGGAGCGCGTCTTTGCTGAGGGCACCGATAGCAAGCTCAAGCCCAAGCAGCGCCTGGCGCTTCGTCCCGAGGGCACGGCCGGTGTGGTGCGCGCCGTCGTGGAGAACAACCTGGTGCCCCAGGGCTCCACGCCGTTTAAGGCTTATTATGCCGAGGCCATGTTCCGTGGCGAGCGTCCCCAGAAGGGTCGCCTGCGCCAGTTCCACCAGGTGGGCATCGAGTGGCTCGGCGCTCCCGATCCGGCAGCAGACGCCGAGTGCATCATCATGCTCATGGAGTTCTACAAGCGCCTTGGTTTCGATCTTTCCAAGCTCCGTCTGCTCATTAACTCGATGGGCGATGCCCAATGCCGTCCGGCCTATCGCGAGCAGGTCAAGCAGTTTATCCTCGATCACGCCGACGAGATGTGCGACGAGTGCCGCGAGCGCGCCGAGCTCAATCCGCTGCGTGCCTTCGACTGCAAGAACGACCACTGCCGCGAGATCATGGCCACAGCCCCGCTGATGGGCGACAACCTGTGCGATGAGTGCTGCGAGCACTACGAGCAGGTCAAGCGCTATTTGGATGCGGCGGGTATCGAGTATGTCGAGGATCCCACCTTGGTGCGTGGCTTGGACTACTACACCCGTACCGTCTTTGAGGTCGAGGCTCCCGGCGCCGGCGTCGGCTCCATCGGTGGCGGCGGTCGCTATGACGGCTTGGTCGAGCTCGAGGGTGGCAAGCCCACGGCAGGCGTCGGCTTTGCCGTCGGTTTTGAGCGTGCGCTGCTGGCCCTGCAGGCCTTTGGCAGCGACCTGGGTGCCGAGGAGGCCCCGTGCGTCTACGTCGCCAATGCCGGCAAGGAGCTGCGCCAGAACGTCTTTGCCATCACGCAGGAGCTTCGCGCCGCTGGCATCGTGACCGAGGCCGACTACCAGGGTCGTTCGCTCAAAGCTCAGTTTAAGCAGGCCGACAAGGTTGGCGCCAAGCTCATTTTGGTCCTGGGTGGCGACGAGCTTGCCGCCGGCAAGGTCAAGGTGCGCGACATGGAGAGCCATGACGAGGCCCTCGTCGATCTGGCCAACGTGGTCGAGGCGGTTCGCGAGCGCCTGTAGCGCATCATGTTGAGCTGCGGGCCTGCAAATGTGCCCTGCTCATGGCGAGCGATTGTTACGGGGGTGTTTCGCATTTATGCGGAATGCCCCCGTTTGTATATGCCGTCCACCGAGAAATACGACCATTTAGGGCAAAAACCCTTGCAATGCAGAAAATACTTTTGTGTGGTAAAGCGCAATCAACGTCGAAAGTTTTTGCCGAGTGCCTATAATGAATATCGCATGTTACGTGCATAGAAGGAGGAATGGGAGGAAACGTGGCTGAGAACCTAAGCAACCAGTCTGTACCCGAAGCCGCGGCGCGCGTCGCTGCCGTGGTCAACCGCCTCGTTAACCGAATCGGCTCGAATGCCGAGTCCAGGGAGCGTCTCGCCGAGATCGAGATTCCCGAGGAGCTGCGCGATAATCTGGCGCTGTTCCTGCGCCTGGAGCGTCGTGTGCTTAGCGAGTATGATCCCGAGATCGCGGACCTGTTCGACAAGATTCTGTCGGCCGAGATTGTGGCCAACGCCGGTAACCCCGGTAGCCGTGCCGCTGACGAGGCCGTCGACGAGCAGGGCGTGCCCACCGCCGACGAGCCCACCGCCGTGGCGTTTCGTGAGGTCGTCGATCTGATCGACAGCCTGCCGCTCGATAAGCAGCAGGTTATCGTCCGCGCCTTTACGAGCTTCTTCCACCTGGCAAACCTGTCGGAGGAGAACTACCGTGTGGCGCAGCTGCGCGAGCGCGAGGCCGGTGCGTCGACCGATACCGAGGTCGATCCCGCCAACGAGCTCACCGTCGCCTATCACCAGCTGGTGAATGAGCTGGGCGTCGAGGGCGCCAACGAGCTGCTCGGCAAGCTTGAGTTCCATCCCGTCTTTACCGCGCATCCCACTGAGGCCCGCCGCAAGGCCGTCGAGGGCAAGATTCGCCGTATCTCCAACCTGCTGGAGGAGCGTCCGCGTCTGGGCGGCTCCGACCTGGTGGAGAACGAGCGCCATATGCTGCAGGAGATCGACGCCCTGGTGCGTACGAGCCCCATTGCGCTCAAGAAGCCCACGCCGGTCGAGGAAGCCGATACCATCATCGACATCTTCGATAACACGCTGTTCGACGTCATCCCCGTTATCTATCGTCGTTTTGACGACTGGGTGCTGGGCGACAAGGCCGGTACCGTGCCGCCGCTGTGCCCGGCGTTCTTCCATCCTGGCAGCTGGATCGGTTCCGACCGCGACGGTAACCCCAATGTCACCGCCAAGGTGAGCCGTGAGGTCGCCGCCAAGTACTTCACCCATATGGTGCTCAAGCTCGAGGACAAGTGCCGCCGCATCGGCCGCAACCTCACGCTCGAGGCCACCTACAGCAAGCCGTCGGCCGAGCTCATCAACCTGTGGAACCATCAGGTCGAGATGAGCACCCAGTACACCGCACGTGCTGAACTGATTTCCGAGCACGAGCCGCATCGCGCCGTTATGCTCGTCATGGCCGACCGTCTGAACGCCACTGTTCGCCGTATCACCGACACCATGTATCACAGCGCAGACGAGTTCTTGGATGACCTGCGCGTTGTCCAGCGTTCGCTGGCTGCCTGCGGTGCCGTCCGTGCCGCCTATGGCCCGGTGCAGACCATCATCTGGCAGGTCGAGTCCTTCGGCTTCCATATGGTCGAGATGGAGTTCCGTCAGCACTCCGTGGTGCACGCCCGCGCCCTCAAGGATATCCACGAGAACGGTATCCATGGCGACCTGCAGCCCATGACGCGCGAGGTCATCGATACCTTCCGCGCTATCGGCTCCATCCAAAAGCGCTACGGCAAGAAGATGGCGCACCGCTACATCATCTCGTTCACCAAGAGCGCCCAGCATGTGGCCGACGTCTTTGAGCTTGCCCACCTGTCCTTTGCACACGAGGAGGATGTCCCCGAGCTCGACGTGATTCCGCTGTTCGAGCAGCTCGAGGACCTCGAGGGCTGCGTCGACGTGCTCGACCAGATGCTTACACTGCCCGTGGTGCAAAAGCGCCTTGCCCAGACCAACCGCCGCATGGAGGTCATGCTGGGCTACTCCGACTCCTCCAAGGATGCCGGTCCTACCACGGCTATGCTCGCGCTGCACTCCGCACAGGAGCGTATTGCCAAGTGGGCCGAGAAGAACGATATCGACCTGGTGCTCATGCACGGTCGCGGCGGTGCCGTGGGCCGTGGCGGCGGCCCGGCCAATAAGGCCGTGCTGGCGCAGCCCAAGGGTTCGGTCAACTGCTTCTTTAAGCTCACCGAGCAGGGCGAGGTCATCTTTGCCCGTTACGGCAACCGCACGCTGGCTCAGCGCCATGTTGAGTCCGTTGCCGCCGCAACGCTTTTGCAGTCGGCCCCGAGTGTCGAGAAGACCAACACCGAGACCACGCAGAAGTTCTGGGATATGGCCGAGAAGCTCAACGCCGCAAGCCACGAGCGCTATCTGGACCTGCTGAACACCGAGGACTTTACACCGTGGTTCTCGACCGTGACGCCGCTGACCGAGGTCGGTCTGCTGCCGATCGGCTCGCGTCCCGCCAAGCGTGGCTTGGGTGCCAAGTCGCTCGACGACCTGCGTACCATTCCGTGGATCTTCAGCTGGAGCCAGGCACGCATTAACCTGGCCGCTTGGTACGGCTTGGGCACCGCCTGCGAGCAGTTTGGCGATCTGGACCAGCTTAAGGCTGCCTACCAGGAGTGGCCATTCTTCCGCACCTTTATCGACAACATCGAGATGTCGATCGCCAAGACCGACCAGCGCATCGCCAAGATGTATCTGCACCTGGGCGATCGCCAGGATTTGTCCGAGAAGGTCTTCACCGAGATGCAGCTCACGCGTAAGTGGGTCCTTGCCATCGTCGGTGACGAATGGCCGCTGCAGCGTCGTCGCGTGCTCGGCTGCGCCGTCCGCGTGCGTAACCCCTACGTCGACGCCCTGTCCATCGCCCAGGTCCGCGCCCTTCGCGAGGTTCGTATGAACCAGGACGAGATGGCAGAGGAGAAGAAGGCCGAGTACATGAGCCTGATTCTTTCGACTGTGACCGGCGTCTCGGCAGGATTGCAGAACACGGGGTAATCGATAGCCCTGTGGCTCTCACCGGGACCCGATGGGTTTCCCTCTGAATGCGTCCTCGCACTTGAAGCCCCCTTATCCTGCTCCTTTGGAGCTGCGGATAAGGGGGCTTCGTGCTGCGGAATGCATTCAGAGGGAAACCCGTCGGGCCCCTTTGTCCTCGGTCTTCTGGGATTGGGGCTGAAGGGGATAATGGCGCGCTTCGCGCGTTTTGGATGGGGTTTGTCCCGGCGGCGCGTTTGGCGCTTCGCGCCACGCGTCTTATCGATCGGGATTGAGATGCATGTGGCGCTTCTCGACTTACGACTGTAGCGGCCGCGGTCTCGTTTGGGATCGCGGTTGTTTTGTTGTGGGTCAAATATGAACGTTGTGTTAATGAGTCGGTGGACGGTGGTGTTTTTCGGTGAGCGGCGTATCCTTCCAACGGTTTATCTAGTGTGTCAGTTGAAAGGAAGAGGGCGCTCATCATTGTTTGAATGTGAACTGCCGTTTGACCACAAGACGTTGCATCTGGAGCTCGAGGATAAGAACTTCGCGGGTGTGATGGAAGGTCATCAAAACGAGTTTAAGACCACGAAATCGCAGGAAGAGCTGGTGGAGGAGTCGCTTGCCAACCCTTACGGCTCGCCTTCGCTCGAGGAGCTTTGTGCTGGCAAGAAGGATATCGTCATCATTAGCTCCGATCATACGCGTCCCGTCCCCTCGCGTGTGACGATGCCTATTCTGCTGCATCACATCCATTCCGCTGCGCCTGAGGCTCGCGTGCGCATTCTGGTCGCTACGGGTATGCACCGTCCGTCGACGCACGAGGAGCTCGTCAACAAATATGGCGAGGAGATCGTTGCCAACGAGGAAATCGTTATGCACGTCGCGACTGACGACAGCATGATGAAAAAGATCGGCACCCTGCCTTCTGGTGGCGAGTGCATCATCAACAAGATTGCCGCCGATTGCGATCTGCTGCTTGCCGAGGGCTTTATTGAGCCGCACTTCTTTGCCGGTTTCTCTGGTAGCCGCAAGTCCGTCCTGCCTGGCATCGCCAGCTACAAGACCATCATGTACAACCACAACGGTCAGTTTGTGAACGATTCCCACTCGCGTGCCGGCAACCTGTGCCACAACCACGTGAGCGAGGACATGTTCGCCGCCGCCGAGATGGCTCACCTTGCCTTTGTGCTCAACGTTGTGCTCAACGGCAAGCATGAGGTCATCGGCTCCTTTGCCGGCGACATCCACAAGGCGCACGAGGCTGGCTGCGAGTTCGTGAAGAGCCTTGCCGGCGTTGAGCCCGTCGAGTGCGAGATTGCCATCACCACCAACGGCGGTTACCCGCTCGACCAGAACATCTATCAGGCCGTGAAGGGCATGTGCGCTGCCGAGGCCACGCTTCCCGAGGGCGGTGTGATCATCGACGTCGCCGGTTGTGCCGACGGTCACGGCGGCGAGGGCTTCTATCACAACATCGCCGACAACGATCCGGCAGAGTTTGAGCGCGCCTGCATCGACCGTCCTAAGGACGAGACCCTGCCCGATCAGTGGACGAGCCAAATTTTTGCGCGCATTCTGGCGCATCACCCTGTGATCATGGTCACCGACCTGTGCGATCACCAGATGCTCAAGGATATGCACATGACGCCGGTCAACACTATCGAGGAGGCGCTCAAGCTCGCCTTTGAGATGAAGGGTGCCGATGCCAAGGTTGCCGTCATTCCCGATGGCCTGGGCGTTGTTGTCGCGCAGCACTAGTGCGCAGCCTAAACGAATCGTTTATAACCGACAAGAAAGATAAGGTTTTATGCTTACCAAACTCCTCTGCGAATTCGGCGCGACGGCCCTCATGATCGTCTTTGGCGTGGGCGTGCACTGCGATACTGTGCTCAAGGGCACCAAGTATCAGGGCTCCGGCCATATGTTTGCCATCACCACCTGGTCTTTTGGCATCTCGGTCTGCCTGTTTGTCTTTGGCGGCGCCGTGTGCATGAACCCGGCCATGGTGCTTGCCCAGTGCATCGTCGGCCTGGTGCCGTGGGGCAGCTGCATCCCCTTCATGATTGCCGATATGCTCGGCGGCTTTGTGGGCGCCGTAATCGCCTGGTTTATGTATGCCGATGAGTTCAAGGCTTCCGAGGGCGTCGTCGACCCCATTGCCCAGCGCAATATCTTCTCGACCAACCCCACCACCGAGGGCACGAACTATGCTCGTAACTTCTTCTGCGAGGCTATCTGCACTTTTGTGTTCATCAGCGCCATCCTTGCTGCCGCTAGCCGCGCCGGCGAGAACGTTCTGATGCTCGCCATCTGCGTTGGCCTGATCGTTTGGGCTGTTGGCATGGGCATGGGCGGCATCACCGGCTTCGCCATGAACCAGGCTCGTGACCTTGGTCCTCGCATGGCCTATCAGGTGCTGCCGATCAAGAACAAGGCTGACAACAACTGGAAGTACGGCCTGCTCGTTCCTGGCATCGCTCCGTTTGTCGGTGCCGCTCTGGCCGCGCTGTTTGTGCACGGTTTCTTGGGTATGTTCTAGTCGAAGGACGGCTCTATAAGGTCCGGGCTCGGTAAGGGTTAACTTTCCAACGCGTCCTCGGACATGCAAAAAGGCTCGCTGCGCACTTCGTGCGGCGAGCCTTTTTGCGTCCTGCGGAGTGCGTTGGAAAGTTAACCCTTACCGAGCCCTGGGCATTCTTGGCTGTGTTTGAACAAGCAACCCAACATATTTCTGAATTTGGATGGGAGGGGCTTGTTGCTGGTAGGGGCGTTAAAGCGCGAGTGACACTTTGGGATGCGTGACGGCTTGGGTTAGGGCGATGCTTTGGGATGAGCTTCTTACTTAGTTGAAGAGAGGCTTAATGGCTGATAGGTAGTCTTTGGCTACTTCGGCCTTATCTGCTTGAAAGTTGTGCCAGGCCCACCATTGGACCATTCCTACGAAGCTTGAGGCTATGTGGTGTAGTAGGAAGCTTCGGTCCATGGTGGCGGCGGGGCCGTTTGGGTCGGTAGGGACGGTTTCGGCTGCGCGCGACATGATGGTCTTGCGGAGACAGTCGGCGAAGACGCGTGAGCCGGCGCCGGCTACGAGGGCACGTACGCCCTGGCGGCGCTCCCAGAGGTTGTTGAGGATATGCTCGACCTGTACGAGTGGGTCATCGAGGGGTGCACCGTCATCGTCGAGGGCATGGGTGCAGATGTCGCTCACGAGTTCGGATAGTAGGTCATCTTTGCTCTTGAAGAGGCCGTAGAACGTGGCCCGACCCACATGGGCGCGAGCGATAATGTCGCCGACGGTGATCTTGCCGTAGTCCTCTTCGCGCAGCAGCTCGGAGAACGCCGCAACGATGGCAGCGCGGCTTTTTGCCTTGCGGGCATCCATGGCTATGCGTCCGCGTGAACGAGCAGGCAGCGGAGCGTACCGGAGCAACCCTCGTAGGGGCGCTTGCCGGCGCCGTAGCCGACGGCCTCGATGCGGTAGCGGGCCGGCAGGTGCTCGGACGTGCGCAGTGCAGCGACGACGGCAGCGCCCGTGGGCGTTACGAGCTCGCCGGCGACCGGTGCGGGCGTGAGGGCGATATTGCCCGCCTGGCACAGGTTGACGACAGCGGGGACAGGAATGGGCATGAGGCCGTGGGCGCAACGGATGGTTCCGTGGCCCTCGGAGAGCGACTCGACCACGATGTCCTCGATACCCAGGTCGTCGAGGCAGATGGCGACGGAGCAGACGTCGACGATGGAGTCGACGGCGCCCACCTCGTGGAACATGACGGTCTCGGGCGTTTTGCCGTGGGCCTTGGCCTCGGCGGCGGCGAGCGCGGTAAAGATGGCGAGCGCGCGACGCTTGGCGCCATCGCTTAGCTGCGAGCCATCGATGATGGCGGTAACGTCCGCCAAAGAACGGTGGTGATGGTGGTGGGCGTGATGATGGTCCTCGTGGCCATGACCGTGGGCCTCATGATCATGCTCGTGGCAGTGCTCGTGTTCGTGCTCGCCATGATCATGATGGTGGTGCTCATGCTCGTGCGTGTGCTCGGCAGCTGCTTCGTTGCCGTAGAGCCAGGCCATATCGTGGTCGTGGTTCTCGAGTTCCTCTGCAAGCTGGACGTCGAAATCGCAGGCGTCGATGCCATGCTTGTTTACGCGTGTAACGGCAATCTCAAAGCCGTCGACCGGCAGCGTGGCGAGCTGTTTGCGCAGATGCTCCTCGCTGGCGCCCAGGTCGAGCAAGGCCGCGACGGTCATATCGCCGCTGATGCCCGAGGTGCCGTCGATGATAAGCGTGTGCTGATGGTTGGACATGGAATGCTCCTTAACGGGCGCAGGATGTGCCGGCGCTCAGATGATTGATAAGACTTGCCTGGTAGGCGGCACCAAAGCCGTTGTCGATATTGACGACCGAAACGCCGCTGGCGCAGGAGTTGAGCATGGCGAGCAGCGCGGCTACGCCTCCAAAATTTGCGCCGTAGCCCACGCTGGTGGGAACGGCGATGACCGGACAGCTCACCAGACCGCCGATAACGCTCGCTAGGGCGCCCTCCATGCCGGCGATGGCGATGACCACCTGCGCCTGAGCAAGTTCCTCGGCATGCGCGAGCAGGCGGTGCAGGCCGGCGACACCTACGTCGTAGAGGCGATCGACCTCGTTGCCATAGAATTCGGCCGTCAACGCGGCTTCTTCGGCGACGGGTAAGTCGCTCGTGCCGGCGCAGGCGACAACGATGCGTCCGTTGCCGGTGGGGGAGGGCTTGCCGCCCACGAGGGCGAGCTGTGCGTCCGGGATATATCCCAGGTCGATGCCGTTGTCGAGGAGCTCCGAGGTACGGGTTGCCTTCTCGGCGTCCAGGCGCGTGACCAGGATGCGCTCCTGGCCGGCATCGCGCAGCGCTTTGATAATGGCGGCAATCTGCTCGGCGGTTTTACCGGCACCGTAGACAACCTCGCCGGCTCCCTGGCGCACCCCGCGCGAAAGATCGAGCTGCGCAAAACCCAGATCGGCGGTTGGCGCCGTCTGGATGCGCGTGAGGGCGACTTCCGGGGCGACTGCTCCGTCGGCAACATCGCTCAGCAATTGCTCAAGATCTTGCTTATCCATATATGTTCCCTTCGACGGTGCAAAGTCTAGCACTCAAGGGCAAGTTTCCGAACACTAAGACAAAATTGTTCGGAAACTAGACATAGAGGAATTGATTCTGTTGTTAGGCGGATCGACTAGTCACGCAGGATGATGTCCATGGCGAGCATCAGGTTGCGTTCGTCGATGGCAAACGGGGCGGCCTCGCGCGTCTTGGGCTTGGCACAAAACGCGATGCCCGTGCCCGCGGCCTGAATCATGGGGATGTCGTTGGCGCCGTCGCCGATTGCGACGGTGTGGGCCATATCGACACCACACTCGACTGCCCAATCTAGCAGCTGGATAAGTTTGGATTCCTTGGTCACAATGTCTGCCGCCAGCTTGCCGGTGAGCTTGCCGTCCACGACTTCCAGGCGGTTGGCCAGGCAAAAATCGATGCCTGCAGCGGACACAATCTTATCGGCGACCTCGTGGAAGCCGCCGCTTACCACGCCGACCTTCCAGCCCTTGCTGTGCGCCGAGCGCACAAGCTCCAGCGCGCCGGGGGTAAACGTCACACGCGCAAAGGTGCGCTCGAACACGCTCTCGTCCAAGCCGGCAAGCAGCCCCACGCGCTCCTCGAGCGCCTGCTTAAAGTCAAGCTCGCCGCACATGGCGCGTTCGGTGATCTGTGCAACTTGCTCGCCCACGCCGGCTTCCTCGCCCAACAGGTCGATGACTTCCTGGTTGATGAGCGTGGAGTCGATATCCATAACGATGAGGCGTGCAGTCATGGCGGGCCTTTCCGAGTGCAGTTATATTGGGGCACATTGTCGCACGCCGTGCGCCTTGGCGGCGGCCACGGTGCGTCAATTGTTTCGTCTCCGTCAAGTCTTTGGGCAGGAGCTACTTTTTCGCGGTACATCGACGCGGGTGCGATAAGATAGAACGCCATGTCTGGCTGCGCGGTTTACGCAGGCTGGGCAAATCTGTACGACGCCGCCCGGAACGACACGGGGCGGCACAGATCCATAAAGGAGGATCACTGGTATGAGCCAGACCCGTCCCATTGACGAGCATTCCATGCACACCCGTACCTGCGGCGAGCTTCGCCGCGAGAACGTGGGCGAAGAGGTCACCCTCACCGGTTGGGTGAGCCGTCGCCGCGACCACGGCGGCCTTATCTTCTGCGACCTTCGCGACCGCGAGGGCATCACACAGCTCACCTTCGACCCCGAGCACTCCGATGGCGATGCCTTTAAGATCGCCGAGACCATGCGTCCCGAGTGGCCCATCAAGATTCACGGCGTCGTGCGCGCCCGTGGCGAGGAGACCACCAACACCAAGCTCGCGACCGGCGAGATCGAGATCCTGACCGACCACGCCGAGGTGCTCAACACGTCCGTCACCCCGCCGTTCCAGATCGAGGACGGCATCGAGACGAGCGAGGACACTCGTCTGCGCTATCGCTATCTGGACCTCCGTCGTCCCGAGATGATGGCCAACCTCAAGCTGCGCTCCGACTTCACCTTTGCCATTCGCGAGGCGCTGCACAACCGTGAGTTCATGGAGGTCGAGACGCCCTCCCTGTTCAAGTCCACGCCCGAGGGCGCCCGCGACTTCATCGTTCCCAGCCGTATTCAGCCGGGCAACTTCTACGCCCTGCCGCAGTCCCCGCAGCTCCTAAAGCAGCTGCTCATGGTCGGTGGCGTCGAGCGCTACTACCAGGTTGCCAAGTGCTTCCGCGACGAGGACCTGCGTGCCGACCGTCAGCCCGAGTTCACCCAGGTCGATATCGAGATGTCCTTCGTGGACCAGAACGACGTCATGAGTGCACTCGAAGAGGTCCTGTCCGATGCCTTCGGCCGCATGGGTGTCGAGATGCCCACGCCGCTGCGTCGCATGGACTACTGGGAGGCCATGGACACCTATGGCTCCGACAAGCCCGATACCCGCTATGGCATGCACCTGGTCGACCTGACCGACATCTTCGCCAACTCCAAGTTCAAGGTCTTCGCGACCGCCGCGAACGAGGAGGGTTCCGTCGTCAAGGCCATCAACGCCAAGGGCGCCGGTGTTTGGGCACGTGCCAAGATCGATAAGCTTGCCGGCGTGGCCTCCACGTTTGGTGCCAAGGGCCTGGCCTGGATCGCATTCCGCGAGGACGGTTCCATCAACAGCCCCATCGTCAAGTTCTTCTCGGACGAGGAGATGGCGGCTCTGCGCGAGCGCATGGACGTCGAGCCCGGCGACCTTGTGATGTTCGCCGCCGGCCCGCGCCTGCTCTCCGACGAGATCCTGGGCGGTATGCGTTCCCACATGGCCAACGCACTCGAGATTAAGCGCGAGGGCCACGACTTCCTGTGGGTCGTTAACTTCCCGCTGTTCCACTGGGATGAGGACCGCAAGGCCTATGCAGCCGAGCATCAGCCCTTTACCCTGCCGACCGAGACCGACATCGCCAAAATCGAGGCCGATCCGCTGGCAGCCGGTTCTTGCACCTACGACTTTGTCATGGACGGCTTTGAGGCCGGCGGCGGCGGTATGCGTATCCACAACGCCGAGATGCAGATGTCCATGCTCAAGCTCCTGGGCTTTACCGAGGAGCGTGCCGAGTCTCAGTTCGGCTTCCTCATGGAGGCGCTCAAGTTTGGTGCGCCCCCGATGGGTGGTTTCGCTTTGGGCCTGGACCGCGTGTGCATGCTGCTCACCGGTTCCGACTCCATCCGCGACGTCATGGCGTTCCCCAAGACGGCCAGCGGCTCCGACCTCATGTCGGGCGCTCCGAGTGCCGTTAGCGGCGCCCAGCTCAAGGACGTCAGCCTGCGCCTGATGTAGGCGATTGGCTCCATATTGCCTGTAGCGAGGGAAGGATGCGTGCCTTCCCTCGTTTTTTATGCGCGGGCGTTGCGAGGGCATAGGTTGACCGGACGTGACGGAAACTGTGTCCCATCGTTGACGTTCGAAGTGGGATGCGGTTTCCATCCCGCCCTCAACAAGCATCTAACGCTACAATAGCTACCACGTGGCTGGGTTTTGCCGGCCGAATGTGCGATGCCGCGGGAGGGGACATGGTCGAGTTTACAAAGACGATTAAAGATCCGTTGGGACTACATGCCCGCCCGGTTGCGCTGCTCTATGACATTATTGCCAAGCATCGTAGCGACGTGTCGGTCAGCATCGGCGATCGCCATACCGACGGTCGCGACGTTATGGGCCTCATGGCTCTCTACGGCGAGTGCGGCGAGGACATCATCTTCCGCGTTTCGGGCGTAGACGAGGCTTCCTGCGTCACATCGATCAGAAACCTCTCGCTCTAAGCATGACAGGGCGCGGCAAAGGACAGCTCTTTGCCGCGCCTTTTTGTTTCGTATAGGAAACTTTTTCGAAAACTGAATAGGGACTCTTTCCAAAAAGTTAACCACGTGCTAGTTTACTAAAGCGAACATAGACGTGGTTAACTTTTACTGCGTCGATGTTGAGGACGAACTGACGTTAGGAGCTCACTCATGTCTTGCGGACCGCAGATGCCGGCCATGCCGCTTTCGATGGTAAAGGCGGGCGAAACCGTGCGCGTGTCTCGTGTGAAGGGCAATGAGGATATGAAGCACCACCTTAAGGACCTCGGCTTTGTCGAGGGGAGCGAAATCCACGTGGTGAGCTCGAGTGGCGCCAATATCATCGTCACGGTGCTGGGCGCTCGCTTTGGCATCGATTCCAAGGTTGCCATGCACATCATGACCGTCGGTTAGTCCGCAGCATTCTGTAAAAACTGAAAGGGGGACAAGTAAATGAAGACGTTGGGTGACGTTAAGGTGGGCGAGAGCTCCACGATCGTCAAGCTTCACGGTGAGGGCGCGCTGCGCCGCCACCTTATGGACCTGGGGCTCATCAAGGGCACTTCGTTCAAGGTCGTAAAGGTTGCGCCGCTCGGTGATCCGGTCGAGATCAACGTGCGCGGCTACGAGCTTTCTATCCGCAAGGAGGAGGCGGCCGTCGTCGAGGTCCAGTAAGGGCCTGAGGCGTACATTTCTGCAGATAAAGTTAGGTATTTCTAACTTAATGCAGCATCTTTGAAGCACATTATCCAGCCCGTGTGGAGAAAGCAGCGCGGGCACACAAGGAAGAAGGATTGAATGGCGGATTCTCAGATCCATGTCGCGCTGGCGGGTAACCCCAACTGCGGCAAGACCACGCTTTTCAACCTGATCACCGGCGCCAACGGCTATGTTGGCAACTGGCCCGGTGTCACGGTTGAGAAAAAGGAGGCCAAACTCCTGAGTGACAAGAGCGTCACGATTACGGACCTCCCCGGCATCTACTCGCTTTCCCCCTACAGCCCCGAGGAGCAGTGCTCGCGCGATTACCTCATGAGCGGCGAGCCCGATGTCGTCGTCCAGGTGGTCGATGCCACCAACCTCGAGCGCAACCTGTACCTGGCGCTTCAGGTCATCGAGACCGGCCTGCCCGTAGTCGTTGCCCTCAACATGGCCGACCTGGTCGAGAAGAACGGCGACAAGATCGACACGGACAAGCTTTCCAAGAAGCTCGGCTGCCCGGTCATGATGATCTCGGCCCTTAAGAACAAGGGCATCAAGGAGCTGTTCGAGCAGGTCAAGAAGTCCGCTGCTTCCAAGGGCCAGGTGCCGGAGCACAAGTTCGACTCTTCCATCGAGGACGTTCTGACCCACATCGAGAACAACCTGCCGGCGAGCGTTTCCGCCAACAAGCGCCGCTACTACGCCGTCAAGCTGTTCGAGCGCGATGCGGACGCCTGCAAGCTCATCAACCTCACCAAGGAGAAGGCCGCTCGCGTGGAGCAGCTGGTCGCCCAGTGCGAGCAGGACTGCGACGACGATGCCGAGTCCATCATCACCGGTGAACGTTATGGCGTGATTGCCCACATCATCGACGAGTGCCTCACCAAGGCTCCGGCCAAGATGAGCACTTCCGAGAAGATTGACCGTGTGGTTACCAACCGTATCCTGGGCCTGCCGATCTTTGTGGTCATCATGTTTTGTGTGTACTACATCGCCGTTTCCACCCTGGGCGGCACGGTGACCGACTTCACCAACGACCAGCTCTTCGGTACCGACGGTTGGTACGTGCTCGGTCAGGGCCGCGACGCCTATGACGCGGCCGTCGAGGCCGCGGGCGACAACGCCGACTCGGTCGACCCGGCACAGTACGGCCCCTATGTCCCGGGTATCACCACCGTGGTGCACGACGCCCTTGTGGCGGGCGGTACCGAGGACGGTGGCCTGGTCGATTCGCTGGTCTGTGACGGCATCGTCGGCGGTCTGGGCGCCATCTTCGGCTTTGTGCCGCAGATGTTCCTGTTGTTCGTCATGCTGTCCTTCCTGGAGGACTGCGGCTATATGGCCCGCGTTGCCTTCATCATGGACCGCGTGTTCCGCCGCTTTGGCCTGTCCGGTAAGTCCTTTATCCCCATGCTCGTGTCCTCGGGCTGCGGCGTCCCCGGCGTCATGGCCACCAAGACCATCGAGAACGAGAAGGACCGCCGTATGACGGTCATGACCACCACGTTTATTCCCTGTGGCGCCAAGCTGCCGATCATCGCCCTGCTCATGGGTTCCATCATCGGCGATTCTTCCACCACCGCCGCGTGGATCAGCCCGCTCTTCTACTTCCTGGGCGTCTTTGCCGTCATCGCCTCGGGCCTCATGCTCAAGAAGACCAAGCTCTTCGCCGGTCGCCCGACGCCGTTTGTTATGGAGCTTCCTGCCTACCACTTCCCGGCGATCCGCTCTTGGGCGCTGCACGTGTGGGAGCGCTGCTGGGCCTTTATCAAGAAGGCCGGCACGGTCATCTTCGCCTCCACCGTCGTCGTTTGGTTCCTCTCCAACTTTGGTAGCTATAACGGTTCCTTTGGCTTCCTGCCTGCGATGGACGGCATCCCCGAGGAGTTTATGGACTACTCCGTGCTCGCTATGTTGGGCAACCTGGTTGCCTGGATCTTCGCCCCGCTCGGCTTTAGCACCTGGCAGGCAACCGCGCTGACTGTCTCTGGCCTTGTCGCTAAGGAGAACGTCGTCGCCACCGCCGGTTCGCTGCTGTCCGTTGCCGACGCCGCCGAGACCGACCCGAGCCTGTGGACCGCATTTGCCGGTATGTTCCCGACCATGGGCGCTTGCGTTGCCTTTGGCGCTTTCAACCTGCTGTGCGCCCCGTGCTTTGCCGCCATGGGCACTATCCGCAATCAGATGGACTCCGGCAAGTGGACCGCGATTGCCATCGGCTACGAGTGCGCCTTCGCTTGGGTCATCGGCCTGTTCATCAACCAGTTCTACAACCTGCTTGTCCTTGGCCAGTTTGGTATTTGGACGGTTGTAGCCATCGTTCTGCTGGTTGCGATGCTCTTCCAGATCTTCCGTCCCATGCCCAAGCACGCTTGGACCGACGAGGATGAGACCAACACCGCTTCCGCCGCAGTTTCCGCTTAAGTCCGAATAAGGATTAGCCCCTTTCCACGAGCCCGGGTGTCCCAGCGACACTCGGGCTTTTGCTGCATGGGGGCGGGTTGCTTTGCGCCAATTAGTTGCGGTGGAATAGTTCCTGCTCGATGGCGTCGGCGGCATGTTTAGGGATTATTTCACCGCAACTTCTTTGGTGGGGGAGATGTGGCGTTTCCGCAGATAAAACCGACCAAAATAAACCTGTCCCTTTTTGACAGGTGGAGAATGGGGTAAAGTAAGTGGTGGTTAACTAGAGGAGGCTTGCTATGGCACCTATCGATATTGTTGTACTGGCGGTTATTGGCATTGCGTTTGTCGCCGTGTGCGTGCGCATTTATCGCAAGGGCACCTGCGCCGACTGCGCTCAAGGTGGCGTTTGCACAGGACATTGCTCCAACAAAAAGACCTGCGCGGCGCTTAAAGGCGTGGACAAAATCGCCGAAGACTTGGGTCGCGGTATTCATTAGCCGACCGGCGTTTGGGCATGCATGATTGCGGATGCGGCAGTTGCTGATACGATAGGTACGTTAGCAACTGCCGCCGAGCGGCTCAAACGAAAGGAACCCTGTATGGAGTCCTCCGCCTATCCGATGCTCTTTAGCCCGATCAAGGTTGGTACGACCGAGGTCAAGAACCGCGTCTTTATGCCGCCGGTATCTACCAACCTGGCCGATCATGGCTATGTGACCGACGACTTGGTCGATCATTACCGTGCCCGCGCCAAGGGCGGCGTGGGCCTGATCATCACCGAGGTCGTGACGGTCGAGCCCACCTATACCTATCTGCCGGGTGACATGTGCTGTTACGACGACACGTTTATCCCCGGCTGGGAAAAGCTCGCCGCCGCCGTCCACGAGTACGGCTGCAAGATCATGCCGCAGCTCTTCCACCCCGCCTACATGGCCTTTAACATTCCGGGCACCCCGCGCCTCATCGCTCCGTCCTTTGTGGGCCCGTCCTATGCCCGCGAGGCGCCGCGCCCCATCACGGTCGATGAGATCCACGAGCTCACGCATCAGTTTGGTGACGCTGCCGTGCGCATGCAGAAGGCTGGCGTCGATGGCGTCGAGGTCCATGCGGCGCACGCCCACGGTATGCTCGGCGGCTTTTTGACTCCGCTCTACAACAAGCGTACCGACGAGTACGGCGGCTCGCTCGACGCCCGCATGCGCTTCTTGCTCGAGGTCATCGCCGAGATTCGCGAGCGCTGCGGCAAGGACTTTATCATCGACGTCCGTATCTCGGGCGACGAGTACACCGATGGCGGTCTGACCCTCAACGACATGATCTACGTCTCGCGTCGCCTGGAGAAGGCTGGCGTCGACATGATTCACGTGTCGGGCGGCACTACCATCAAGCGCGGCTCCGCCATTCCCGCCGCCGGCACCCAGCAGGCCTCGCACGCCGCCTGCTCGCGCGAGATCAAAAAGCACGTCAACATTCCCGTCGCCACCGTCGGCCGCATCAACGAGGCCTGGATTGCCGAGGAGCTGATCGAGGACGGCGCTGCCGACATCTGCATGATGGGCCGCGCCAACCTGTGCGATGCCGAGTTCTGCAACAAGGCGGCTGCCGGCAACGCCGACGACATCCGCCCCTGCATCGGCTGCCTGCGCTGCCTGAACGGCATCATGTTTGGCAAGCGCATCTCCTGCACCGTCAATCCGGACGTGGAGCGCGACGAGGCCGGCTACGAGCCTGCCGCCGAGGCAAAGAACGTGCTCGTTGTGGGTGCCGGTCCCGCGGGCATGGAGGTGGCCTACATTGCCGCCAAGCGCGGCCACAACGTGGTGCTCGTGGATAAGCAGGACGAGCCGGGCGGCGAGATGCGCATCGCGGCCGTTCCGCCGGCAAAGCAGGAACTCACCCGCGTGATCAAGTATCAGTACCGTCGCCTGGCCGAGGCCGGCGTGAAGTGCGTATTTGGCACCGAGCTTACTGCCGAGGACATTCAGCGTGACTACGCGGGCTACGAGGTTGTCCTGGCTTATGGCGCCGAGCCCATCGCTCCGGCCTTCATGCAGGGCTTTAAGCAGGTTATGACGGCCGATGACCTGCTGGGTGGCAAGGCTTTCCCGGGTAAGAAGATCGTCATTGTGGGCGGCGGCACCGTCGGCTGCGAGACGGCCGATTACCTGGCCCCGTTGGTCAACGACCTGTCGCCGGCCAACCGCGATGTCACCGTCATCGAGATGACCAAGACGCTCGCCGCCAACGAGGGCGGCGCCGGTCGTGCGGTGCTTATCACGCGCATGCTCTCCAAGGGCGTCCACGTGCTGACCGAGGCCAAGGTGACCGAGATTACCGAGGACACCATCAGCTACGAGAAGGACGGCGAGGTCCACACCATCGCCGATGCCGATACGCTGGTGCTTGCCATGGGCTATCGTCCCAACACCAAGCTGGCCGACGACCTGACGGCAGCCGGCGTTACCACCCATGTGCTGGGCGATGCCAACAAGTGCGGCAACATCCGTGACGCCATCGGCGATGGCTACAAGGTTGCCTGCGAGCTCTAGTCGGCCTCCTGGTGCGGGGGGGGGCTTGTCCCCGTGGTACCAGTCGATAGATAACAAAAAAGCGGCCGTCGTCCCGTGCATGGGGCGGCGGCCGCTTGCTCTTGTGATCCTGGCGACGCGAGCGCGCCCTATTTCACCTCAACTGAGGGAATGGGGGATGCGATAGTATTACGGGTGATATTCGACAAACCGTGGGCTTCATCCGAGGGCTTTATGGAACAACATCAGCTTTATCAGAGCCTGCAAGATCAGGCATACAACGCATTGCGCTCCAAGATTATCTATGCCGAGCTCAAGCCCGGCACGCGCCTTTCGGCGATTGGTCTGGAAAAGGAGACGGGAATCGGGCGCACGCCCATTCGTGAGTCCTTTGTGCGTCTGCGTGAGCAGGAGCTGGTGGAAACGCGTCCCAAGAGCGGCACCTACGTCTCTAAGATCAGCATGGAACACGCCGAGAACGCCTGTTTCTTGCGCGAGAAGCTCGAGAGAAGTGTGCTTATTAAATGCTGCTCGGCCGCCACGTTCGAGCAAAAGCATCGACTTGAGCAGATTCTTGCCGAGTCCGAGTCGCTCGACCATAGCGAAACGCGTCGTTTCTTTGACTTGGACAACCTGTTCCATGAGACATGTTTTGAGATTGCCGGTCGTCACATGCTGTGGAATTGGATGAAGAGCGTCAATACGCACTTTGAGCGATACAACTGGTTGCGTATGGTGTCGCAGGATCTGGATTGGGAGCCGATTCGTCGGCAGCATCGCCGGATTCTCGAGGCCATTAAGAGGGGCGATACCGACACGGCGAGCTATCTGGCAGAGACGCACTTGCATCTGATGCCCGAGGAGCAGGGCCCGGTTATCGCCTTGCATCCCGACTATTTTGAGCTGTCGAAAGACTCGTCTATTTAGCCCATCACCGCATCTGCTCGAGACGCGAAAACGAAGCTGCTCGCCTACAGCGTTTTGCAACCGAGATTTTTAAAAATGCCTAAAATGGCTCAGACTGCTGGCAATTGGGAAACGGGGTGCGCTATGGCGCAGATGAGAATCAAGGACATTGCCGCCGAGGCGGGCGTGAGCCCGGCCACGGTCTCGCGCTATCTCAACAACCGTCCCGGGCAAATGACCGAGGAGACCCGTGCCCGCATTGCCGAGGTCATCGAGCGCACCGGCTATCGCCCACGTGCCGCCGCGCGCAATCTGCGCAGCTCACGCACCAACCTCATCGGCGTGATCCTGGCCGACATCGCCAACTCGTTCTCCAGCGCCATGCTCGAAGGACTTTCCGCCGGCGCCGCCGCGCGCGGCTGCTCGCTCATGACGGCCATTAGCGGCAACGACCCCGCAAAGGAAGCGGAGTCGCTCACCAGACTTATCGATGCCGGCGTGGACGGCCTGGTCGTCAACACCTGCGGAGGCAATGACGAGGCGATCGTCGCGGCAGCAGGACGCCTGCCCGTTGTGCTGCTCGACCGCGATGTTGCCGACGGCGGCATCGACTTGGTGATGTCCAACAACAGCGAGCTGGTTACCGGGTTGGTCGACGAGCTCGCTGTTGCGGGCAGCGAGCGCCTGTGCCTGCTTACCGAGGCAAGCGACGACAGCCCTGTGTGTCGCGAGCGCGCCGAGGCGTTTGCCGACGAGCTTTCGCGCCGCGGTTTGGCCGGCGAGGTCGTCACCCTGGCCGACGGTGGCGTCGAGGGTGTCAGTCGCCTGGACGAGGCTATCCGCGAGTACGCAGGAAAAAAGCTCGGCCTCATTGCCGTCAACGGCCTGGTCTTTCTGCGTCTGACCGAGGCACTGGCGCAGCTGGGCCCCTCGCTGCCGGCGGGCCTTAAGATCGCGACGTTTGACGATTGCCCCTGGAACCACGTCCTCTTTGGCGGCGTGACCACGGCCGCGCAGGACACCCTCACCATCGCCGAGCGCGTAGTCGAGCGTCTGTCCGAGCGCATCGATGTGGTCACCACCACGGTGGGTGAGGCCGCAAGGTTGGCTCCCAAGCGCATCGAGATCCCCGGCCACATCGAACACCGCGCCTCGACCTCGCGCTAACCATTCGTTCGTGACCGCCTGTTCGCGCACGTTTTTTGAGCGCTTGATACGCTTTAACCCTGCGGAAACATTTTTCTGCGATAGTATCTGCGATATAGACCAGTCGAAACCCGCCCGAAAGAAAGGGGAGCGACATGAACCAGCAGAACATCGATTACGTACTCCGCTC
>CABQJJ010000010.1 GCA_902464485.1 uncultured Collinsella sp.
TCCTTCCGCTTGGCTACGACGGCGAGACCATTTTGAATCTTGAATTCGATAACGGCGATAAGTCTGCTACGTATCGTTTTGAGGTCGGTTCGGGCGACATGTCGTTTGATCCGGAGTGACATGCGGTTTTCGGAGATCGGTACATATAGGCATGCTCTTTGATGGAGGCGCCGGAGCCGTGACGGGCTTCGGCGCCTTTGCCTTTACAATGGGGACATGGAACAGATTATCTTGAACATACTCGAGGCTCTGCGTCGCGGCGAGACCGTGGACGACAAAGCGCTCGTCAAACTGATACATGCCGAGGCGCGCCGTGAGGGTGCCGACAAACGCGATTTGGCCAAGCGCCGTCTGCTGCCGTTCTACCAGCGGGTTAAACGTGAGGAGCCGGCTCGCTGGGCTGGGTGGAATGTTGATGTCGAATTGGAGCGTCAACTGCTGCAGGTCCTGCGTATGAAGCCTCGTCGCACGGCTTCGGGCGTGGCGACCATTACCGTCATCACCAAGCCGTGGCCGTGCTCGGGCGATTGCCTGTTTTGCCCCAACGACCTGCGCATGCCCAAGAGCTATCTGCACGCTGAGCCGGCGTGTGCCCGTGCGGAGCAAAACTGCTTCGATCCGTATCTGCAGGTGAGTGCCCGTTTGACGGCGCTTTCGCAAATGGGGCATGCGACCGATAAGATCGAGCTCATTGTGCTCGGTGGCACCTGGAGCGACTATCCGCAAGGGTATCAGGCATGGTTTATGTCGGAGCTCTTCCGTGCGCTCAATGACGATGCCGTCGCCGGCGTGGCGGCCAACCCCATGCTGGCGCGTCCGGGCATCAGTCGTGCCGAGGCAGGGCGCCTGCTCGATGACGCTCCCGCCGATGCGCTGCCGCCGGTGGTAGCAGAGCGCCGCGAGTGCTATCGGGCAGCCGGCATTGCGACAGACGAGGCTGAGCTTACTGCCGGTGTTGCTGACGAGCAGGGGCGTGTGGATGCCGCCGTGGGTGGCTATAACCGCGCGGTGCGTCGTCTGTACGGCCCCGGTACGCCGTGGGGCGAGGTCGCCGAGTGGCAGACGGCAACGATGGAGGAGCTTGAGCGCCAGCAACGCATCAACGAGACGGCGAAGCATCGCGTGGTGGGGCTCGTTATCGAGACGCGCCCCGATGCCGTAACGCCGCAGGCCCTCACGCTCATCCGCCGCCTGGGCTGCACCAAGATCCAGATGGGTATTCAGAGTCTCGACCAACACCTGCTCGATATCAACGAACGTCGCATTTCGGTGGCGCAGATCGAGCGGGCGTTTTCGCTTGCGCGCCTGTTTGGCTTTAAGATCCACGCGCATTTTATGCTTAACTTGCTGGGTGCCACGCCCGAGGGGGACAAGCGCGACTACGAGTACTTTATGACCGAGGAGGCCTTTATGCCCGACGAGGTCAAGGTCTACCCGTGCGCGCTCATCGAGGGCTCGCGTCTGGTGGGCTGCTATGAGCGCGGCGAGTGGCGCCCTTATACCGAGGAAGAGCTGCTCGATGTGTTGGCCGACGACATCGTGGTGACGCCGGCGTTTTGCCGCATCAGTCGCATGATCCGCGACTTTAGTTCCGATGACATCATGGTGGGCAACAAGAAACCCAACCTGCGTCAGCTCGTTGAGAACCGCCTGGCTGCTCGGGGTGACGGTGCGACGGTGCGCGAGATTCGCTATCGCGAGATCAGCACGGCGGGTGCCGACTTGGATGAGCTGATCCTTGACGAGGAAGTGGCGTACGAGACGCCGGTGACGCACGAGCGCTTTTTGCAATGGGTGACGCCCGAGGGCAAGATTGCGGGCTTTTTGCGGCTGTCGCTTCCCGACCGCGCTTTTGTTGCCGCACATGCGGACGAGTTGCCGACGACGCCGGACGAGGCGATGATTCGCGAGGTGCACGTGTATGGCATGGCGGCGCGCGTTGGTGATCAGGGCCAGGCGGCCCAGCACCATGGACTGGGTCGGTCGCTGGTGGAGCGTGCATGCCATATTGCTCGGGACGCGGGCTATACGCACATCAACGTGATCAGCGCAATTGGTACGCGCGAGTACTATCGTCACCTGGGTTTTTGCGACCATGGTCTCTATCTGCAAAAGGAGCTCTAGATGAACAAGCCGAGTGTTTCTGCTGGCGTCGTTGCCGGCGTTGCTCTGGGAGCCGCGGCGCTTGGTGCGGCCGCCGTCGCTGTTCGTGCTGCCTGTCTGCAGGTTGCGCGAACTCGCAATGGGTTGGCGCGTGTGAAACGCGTGCACGATGAGAGCGGCGATGAGATTCGCGTGCTGGTGCAAGGCGGCGTCTACCAAAGCGCGAGTTACGTTGGCGAGCGTTGGGCGGAACCCGTCTTTGCGTACTATCGTGCGTTTGACGACGTGTTTGAGGCCGAGGGCGCAATGCGTGACGCTTATGGTCACGGTATCGACCGCATGCTTATGCTGGGCGGCGGCGGGTTTGCCTATCCTAAGTTCGCTCTGATGTCGCACGAGAGCTTGCGCATGGACGTCATCGAGTATGACGGAGAGATTACGCGCCTGGCGCGTCGCTGGTTCTACCTAGACGAGCTGGAGCGCGCGGCGGGCGATCGCCTGCGGGTGATAACCGCTGAGGCTCGCTCGTATTTGGGTGTGACGAGCGTGGGCCATCGTCGCTACGACGTGGTCGTGAGCGATTGCTTTGGCGGTGCCGAGCCTGTGCGCGGGCTGGCGACCGTTGAGGCGCTGCGCCTGGTGCGGGGCAGCCTGAACCTCGGGGGTATCTACGTGGCCAATATCGTGAGCGCAAACGAGGGGAGCGATGTGACGTTCCTGCGCGACTGTGCCGCCACGGCGCTTGAGGTGTTCGACCACGCCTGGGTGGTCCCATGTGGCGATGCAGAGTTCGGCGGCGAGGAGAATTATCTGCTCATCGCCAGCAACGGCGACTACGCTTTTGCCGAAGCCGTGCCCTTCGACACGGACTTCCTTGGCACCGTCCTTCACGACAAGTAAGTCTCCCCGTCCCAAAAAAGACTGGTCTTAGGCGTGGTCGCGCCAGCTGCGGACACGCTGCTTCATGCCCTCTATGTCGAGCACGCCTTCGGCGAAGCCCTTGCGCACGAGCTCCTCGGGAACGTACTCGTCGTAGCGATCAAAATAAGGCACCTCGCCGGGATAGACGAGCTCGATGGGATCGAAGTCCTTCTCGGCCTCGGCGGCGAGCACCTCAAAGAATGTCTCCTCGTCGGCCTTCATTTTAAACTGCATAAAGTACGGGCGTGACGGGTCAAGTCCGTGAAGGCCCAGCTCCGCGGCACATTTAATCTTGAGCATGCGCTCGAGCGCCAAAAAGGCGTAACTTCCCAACCAGGGGAAGAGCACCCAGGTGTCGCCGCCCAGGTTAATGAGCGGCTTGGTTCCCGCACCCGAAATATCGGCCGTATGACGAGCCTGCGCTAAGCGGGCCCGTGCGTTACCCATGAGGTACGGATATGTCGCGTGCTCGTTGAGCGCCTTGCGCATGCGCTCGAGTACGTGTGTATTGATGTCGCCGGGGCAGTCGCCAAAGTAGGCCGGCACACGGCCCTTGACCTGCGTGGCAAAGACGGCATGGCGCTTCCAGTCCACTTCCTCGACAATCCAGCAGCGTCCGGCGATGGCGATGCGCTCGCCAGGTGGTGGCGGGTTGACAATCGTGCCCAGCTCGGCCGATTCGCTGCGAACGGTAAACTCCTCGTTTTCCTGGAATACGGCGTAGAACTTAAAGTTGTTAATGATGCGCTCGCCCGCGAGACCCACGATGAGCCCACCGCCCTCGGTGACCTGGATGTGGTCGATCTTGATGAGGTGACGCAGCAGTATGCGATAGTCATCGGCCGAGATGCGATGGAAATAGCTGAGTGTGAGCACGCGCTGGGCAAGTTCGGCCGGCGTGAGCTCTCCGGTGCTGGCGAGGGTCGACATGGTCTGGTGATAGAGCAGGCTGTAAGGGAGTCGATCGAGCTCGGGCGGCTCGACCCACTTTTCCTCGCGATAGAGTTGTACGAGCGCGATGCCTTGCAGGAGCTTCCACGGAATGGTCTCGGGCATCATCGTGCGCGGCTCGGGCTCTTCCTCGCGCATGACGAACCACATCTCGGGCGGAAGATCGCGGCGTCCCGTGCGGCCCATACGCTGCAAAAAGGAGCTGACGGTAAACGGCGCGTCGATCTGGAAGGCGCGCTCCAGACGGCCGATATCGATGCCAAGCTCAAGCGTAGAGGTGGTGACGGTCGTCTGTGCCTGTTCCTCGTCGCGCATAAGCTCTTCTGCCGTCTCGCGCAACGATGCCGAAAGATTGCCGTGATGGATGAGGAAACGGTCGGGCTCGTGTCGGCTCTCGCAGTAGCTGCGCAGCATGGAGCATACGGCCTCCGCCTCTTCGCGCGAGTTGGCAAAGACCAGGCACTTGCGGCCGCGCGTGTGCTCAAAGATATAGCCCATGCCGGGGTCGGCGTTGTCTGGTGCTGTGTCGGTGGGGCTGAGTAATGCCTGTTCGGGTGCTCGGGGGATGTTGACTTCGCCCTCGGGGGCCGAGGAAGTTCGGCGGTCCTTGGGTGCGGCCTTGCCCCGTGCCCGCTCGCGACGTTGACGGCGCTCCTCCTGTGTGAGCTGTCCGCTGTGGCGCATGTCTTGGGTGTCGGCCGGCAGTGCCGCGGGCGCCGCTGCCTCAATGCGCTCGCACGCAAGCACTTCGGCCTCTTGAGGGCCCATGCTCTCGAATCCCCGCTGCTGCGCCTGGGGGCCCGAGTTGTAGAAGTGCTCCATGGAGATACGCCACACGCGGCGCGGTTCTTCAAAGCGGGGGATAACGCAGTCGCGCCCCGTTCCCTGTGAGAGAAAAGCGCCCGTGCGCTCGGGGTCGCCGATAGTGGCCGAAAGGCCAATGCGGCGAGGTTGCACGCCGGCCATGCGCGAGAGTCGCTCGATAAGGCAGAGCGTTTGCCCGCCACGGTCGCCGCGCATGAGCGAATGGACCTCGTCGATGACCACATAGCGCAGGTCGCAGAACATGCGCGGGATCGCCATGTGCTTATGGATCAGGAGTGCCTCGAGCGACTCGGGCGTAATCTGCAAGATGCCGCTCGGCTTTTTGATGAGCTTTGTCTTGTGCGACTGCGAGACATCGCCATGCCAGTGCCAGACGGGGATGTCGGCTTCTTCGCACAGGTCATTGAGACGGACGAACTGATCATTGATGAGTGCCTTGAGGGGGCCAATGTAGAGAGCGCCAACGCTTGCGGGCGGGTTCTCCCAAAACTCGGTCAGGATGGGAAAGAAGGCCGCTTCGGTTTTGCCGGAAGCTGTGGATGCCGTCAGGAGTACATTGTCTTGTGTGTTAAAGATGGCATCTGCTGCCGCAACCTGGATGGAGCGCAGACTCTCCCAATCGTGGGAGTAGATGAAGTCTTGGATAAACGGGGCGTAGCGGTCAAAGGCGTTCACGAGGCCTCCTTTCAAAAGCGAATCTCTCAACGCTGCGGGCAGTGGCTTGCTGCATTATTGCTTCGACGTTTGCCCAGATAAAACCTGCCAAAATAAACCTGTCCCTTTTTGGCAGGTTAGATGGTGAATTCGGCGAAGTTACGGTCGCCGCCTGCGGTGCCGGTGCCGCCTGTTGCAGTTGCCGGCGCCAGCGCGTCGCCGCCGACGCTTTGCAGCAGCTCGGCCACGTTGGCGTCGGGGTTTTGGCATAGGATGTCGAGCAGCTCGATAAAGTCACGAATGACTTCACGCGGCGTCAGATGCGTGTCGGCTCCCACGCGACCGAACTCGATCTTGAGGAAGTCCACCAAGTCGCTCTCGGTAAGCGTGGGCGTCCAGCCAAAGTAGCCGGCGTGAATTTGCATGAGTTTTTCGATCAGTACTAGCAGCTCCTCGTAGGTGAGTGGCTGCAGACGGATGATGGGCGCGAGCATGTCCTTAAGGTCCTTGCGCGCAAAGCGACCCTGAGCGAGTCGGCTGCGCAGGGCCTCGTAGGAGAACACGCCGCGGCGGCGGTCTTCGATGGAGGTTGGCGTGCCGCCCATGATCATGCCCAGGTACTGCGCCTTGCCCTGAAGCGTGTCGTTGTACATGGTCAGGATTTTCTCGTAGTTGTACTGGCGCGTGATGGCGTTGGGAATCTTATACAGATTCACGAGCTCGTCGATGAGCACCAGCATACCCTTGTAGCCGCTGCAGACCAAAAAGCGCGCAATGAGCTTGACGTAGTCGTACCAGTCGTCATCGCTGATGATGGTTGAGGAACCCAGTTCGGCGCGAGCCTCGCTCTTGGTGCGGTATTCGCCGCGGATCCATTTGGTTACGCGGCTCATGGCCTCTTCGTCGCCCTCGGATACGGCCGTGCGATAGCGGCGAAGCATGCGGGTGAAGTCGAAGCCGTGGACCATCTCCTCGAGCGGGGCCAGTTGGGCATTGACGGCAGACTCGTCGGCATCGGCACACGAGACGACCCAACGATCCAGGATAAGGTTGAGCGCACCGCCTTCGGGGCGCGTCTTGGTCGATATGTTGCGGATGAGCTCGCGGTAGGTGGCAAGGCCTTGTCCCTGGCCGCCCTGCAGACGGCGCTCAGGGGATAGGTCGGCATCGGCGACGACGAATCCCTCGCCCATGGCGTGCGTGCGGATGGTTTGGAGCAAAAAGCTCTTGCCGGCGCCGTAGCGACCGACTAGAAACCGGAAACTCGCGCCACCGTCGGCGATGAGACTCAGGTCGGTGAGCAGGGCGCGGATCTCGACCTCGCGCCCTACGGTGATGTAGGGAAGGCCGATGCGCGGGACCACGCCGCCCTTGAGCGAGTTGAGAATGACGGCGGCGACGCGCTTGGGCACGCGGGGTGCTGCGGATGCGGTATCACTCATGGTCTAGGTATCCTCTCACGTCTGCTTCGTAGTCCTCGATAATTTGCGGTCCTGCCGCGCCAAATTCAATTACGGTGTCACCCACCAGGTCAAAGAGCGCCTCGTTGATGGTATCGACGAGCATGTCCTCGCTCTGTCCCGACTTCTCTACCGCCAATGTCGCCTGCACCGTGTTCTGTTCGAGCAGTGCGCGCAGGTACGTGGTTGCGGCAGGCGCGAGTTCGTCCGTGGCGTCGGTGGGCGCAGCCGCTGCGGGCGGGGGCGTTGGCACGAGAAGCGGCGCCACGACACCAAACTGTTCGGTGGAAATGGTTGACTCGTCGGCCTCGTTCTGCTCCGTGGCCGCCGCGACCGCCTCGACAAACGCGTCTGCCGAGGGCTCGGCTTTCGGCTGCTTGGAGCCTGCCTCATCGACCTCTGCGAGTATATCGTCCTCGCGCTCCTCATCGATTAAAAGCGCTTCGCGCGTTTGCGCGGCGGCGCTCCGAATGTGCCCCAGCTGGCTCAGGTCGATATCGATCTTGACGGGCTGGTGCGCGGCATCCCACGACAGCCATGCCACGATCTCGTCATCGATGATCTTGGCCAAATATTTGGGGACCTTTTCTTCCTTAAGGGGGTGAGCGGGGTCCAAGGCCAGGCGCAGGCGCCGATCACAGGCGCGCATCATCTCACCAAGCTTGCTGCTCTTTTGCCTGCTGCCATGAATCCGCATACATTCCCAAAAGCCGTTTTGACAGCGGTAGATATGGATGGGGTCAAGACGGTATTCGCAGTCCTCGTGGCGATTGGGCGCAAAGAACACGGCCGAGGCAAACATGGTATAGGGCATGGCCGTCTCCTCCCCAAACAAGCTCGCCACGATACCGGTCTTTCGGTGCGTGTCATAGTAGCGCGCCATGCGGACGTACACGGCGCATGCCACGTGGCGCAGATCGCGGTGGTGGCTGCGATCGAGCCGTGAGTTATTGAGGTTGTACGTGGAGAGCGCGTTGATGGCGGCCATGAGCCGCTCCTCACGCGCCTCATCGGGCGGAAGGGGGAGTGTGGGTTCGGAGGTCTTGCGACGCGCAGGCGCCAGGTCTGACGGCGTCAGTGCAGGTGCAAGGTCTCGCGCAGCGCGTCGCAGCTCGATAAGGGCGTTGTCGAACATGACGGTTTTGGAGTCGCGAAGCAGCTTGGGGTCGAGCCCGTGGAATACGGCGTAATCCTGCAGCCATACGCGTGCAAACCGGTCGATGCCGGGCTCGAAGACGCGATAGGCATTCCAAAAGGCCTTGATTTTGTTAAAACCATCGAGCGGGTCATCTACGCCAATGCCACAGATCAGCTCATAGAGATACAGGAAGGCAAAGGACGTAGACGTTTCCTCGACGGTTTCGCGGCGCACCTGTGCACGCCAGGTAAAATAGCCGCGCAGCTGTCGATCGCTCATGGCGTTGTAGGTGGGAAAATACGACTTGAACGTGCCGTTGTAGGGGCAGTCGTCCTCAAAGTCGGCCATCAGCAGGCCTTGGCGGTAGAAAAGTTCGGCTTCCGAAAGCCAACGGCCCGCACCGCCCTTGGGGTCGTCTTGCCAGCGCGATATCTCGCGCATCTTGCGGTACTGGTTGGGGAGGAAGTTCTGCATCTGTCGGCCGGTCTTGAGAATCGGCTCGTCAGCATAGATTTCGTTTGAGAAACGGGCGGACTGATGGGTTCGGGCCTCGGTCATAATGCGCTCGATGAGCATCTTGATGTCCTGATCGGCCACCGTTTCTCCTCTCCTAACGCAGTTTTGGTGACCTCATATCATAGCACAGCATCAAACAGGTGTTCGAAATACCGCTATGTAGATAGATTTAGAACAGGAGGGCGTAGATGACGGCTATGACAACGGAGGGGAGCACATTGGCCGTGCGGAAGGTCTGGGGACGGATGAGATTGACGCCGACGCAGAAGATGAGCATAGAGCCCACGAGCGATAGGCTGTCGAGGGCGGCGGTGGTCATGATGGGGGAGAGTGCGCCGGCAAAGAGCGTGATCGTTCCCTGGAATACGGCAACGGGCAGGGCCGAGAAGATGCAGCCGCGGCCGAGTGAAGCTGTCATGGTGCAGACGATGATGCAGTCCAGCGCGCCCTTGAGGGCGAGTGTGGACCAGTCGCCGAGCAGGCCGTCTTGAATTGAGCCCACGATGGCCATGGCACCGATGCAGACGGTCAGCGATGTCGAGACGAAAGCATTGGTGAACTCGTTGTCTCCCTCGCTGCCGGTTTTGCGCTTGAGCCATTCGCCCAGTTTCTCAATGCCGGCTTCCAGGTTAATGGCCTCGCCAATGAGCGAGCCGAGAGCAAACGAGACGATGAGCATGGTGGTGCCGGCGGTCGCCAGTGTCTCCCCATCGATAACGAGCATCTTTTGCATGGCGCCGCCCAAGCCGATAAACAGAACGCACAGCCCCGACGCCTTCATGAGCGTGTCTTGGATGCGGGGCGTGATAAAGCGCCCGCCTATCAGACCCAGCAGGCCGCCTGTAATCAAAAGCGCGACGTTGATAATCGTTCCTAAACCCGGCATGAACCCTCCCGCATTGATGTCAACCGAGAAATCGTAGCAGAACGTCTCGTTACCCAGATAGGGATCATAGCCAATTGCCTTCTTGGTGGCGTAAAAATCAATTCGCCTTGATAACTTGCACTTTGACGCGAATCGGATTGCCGCAAACGTGGTGGGTTGTGGAATCGAGAGGCTGGATTTCGATATACGCTTCGCCCTCCTCGGCGGTTTTGGCGGGACAGGTCTTGATTGTTTTCCCCGTTGCGACCACATCTGACTCGTAGATGGACGCATCGCCTTGAATTACGCGAAACCTTAAGGGGCATTTGTTTTCTCGCACGTTGCGCACATTAATGCGGAGCTTGCCGTTTGCCTGAAGCTGAGCGCGTGGTGAGACCGAGATTGTCATGGCGCTGTCGCGGGCGATGGCATCAGGCTGAGTCCTGGACATTTCGTGCGTCCCGCCATTGGCCGCGGAATACGAGGTTTTCGCCTTGGCGACGAGATGCGATTGCTGGGTGTATAGATATGCGGAAGCTAGGGCGAAGGCGATGGCGAGACCAGCGATGACGATGCGTTTTCTGCGCAACGTGTCTAGGGCGTTTAGCCGAACTCGCGCCTTCATGCGATGTCCTTTGCTGTGTAAATACGTGCAAATGTGGACGGGTCCGCCCCAAAGAGCATGTGTAGCATGATACGGCGCGAGTAGATGAGCTCATCAAAATTGGGATCGAGTTTGATGCCATGGGTTTTGGCGATGCGGTGGGCAAATACCGAAAAAGATTCGGGGTTGCAGATCACGTCGGTTGTGACGTGGTAGACCGTCGTATTCGGAAATGCCTCTTCATCGAAAGGCAAGAGATAGGGGTCATCGTCAACTTCGATGGCGAAGCCGTACTGGGGCCAGTAATATGCCATGGTGAGCCTCCCTGCTCCTATGCCAAAACTACCGTTGGTTTTGGCTCTCGATGGCGACCATATCAGCCACAGCTTGACCGATTTCCGGCCAGGTACTTGACGGCTTGTTATCGGCGCAGCTAAAAGGCCATGAAAAAATATTCAATTATTTTTTGGTGTCGATTGGACACGAGATGGGCGGCGGGGCGACCTGCGTTTACTCCCACGCTCGCCGATGAAGAGCGCCGTTCGCCGAATTGCGCAAACGTTAAATTCGTCAAATATGGAGGCGCTCTCGGTCGCGTCCATGAAACGATGCGGTAACATCTCCCTGCAAACACTGTAGTTAGCTAAAGGGGGAGTTCGCGTGTCTGCAACCATCAAGCCCTTCACCGACGAGTTCGAAGAGTATGGCCGCGATGAGTCCCGCGCATCGGGCGAGGCTTCAAGCATCTCGTTTCCGATGTCGGAAGACGAGGTGCGCGCTATCTTGCGGCAGCTCCATGTCGACCGTGTTTCGGTGACCGTTCAGGGTGCCCGAACGGGCCTCGCTGCCGGCGCTGTGCCCCATGGAGGACATATTCTCAACACTTCCCGTATGAATCGCTACCTTGGTCTTCGCTGCGATGACGAGGGCCGGTTTCTGCTGCGCGTGGAGCCGGGCGTTGTGCTTTCGGAGCTGCGCAAACAGCTGGGCAAAAAGGTGCTGCCGACAGGCGGCTGGGACCAGGCGTCGCTTCGGACATACGAGGAGTTCCAGGCAGCTCCTGAGCAGTTCTTTCCCACCGATCCCACCGAGGCATCTGCCTGCCTGGGCGGCATGGCGGCGTGCAATGCCTCAGGTGCCCGCAGCTACGCCTACGGCCCCATGCGTCCGCATATCACGGGCCTTCACGTGGCGCTGGCGGACGGCGACCTGCTTGAGCTTCACCGCGGTGAGGTTTTTGCTCAGAGCCGTCGTCTGTCACTTGTGACGGTGGAAGGTCGTTCGCTTGAGCTCGATCTTCCTGACTACACCATGCCCAAGACCAAAAATGCTTCGGGCTATTTTGTTGCGGACGATATGGACGTCATTGATCTCTTTATCGGCGCATGTGGCACGCTCGGCGTTATCACCGAGCTCGAGATCGCCCTGCAGCCTGCTCCCGCGGTTGTGTGGGGCGTGAGCTGCTTTTTCGATAGCGAGGACAAGGCGGTGTCCTTTACCGATTCCGTGCGCCCCGTGCTGTCCCATGCCGCCGCTATTGAGTATTTCGATGCCGGCGCCCTGGATATCCTTCGTCGCCAGCGCGAGCAGTCGACCGCGTTTGCCTCGCTGCCAGCGCTCGACAAGGAGGCAAAGGTCTGTGTCTACGTGGAGCTCGACTGCGACGACGAGGCGCAGGCGACCGAGGAGCTGTACCACTTGGGGTTGGTTTTAGAGCTTGCGGGCGGCCGCGACGACGCGACCTGGGTTGCGCGCACCGAGGTCGATCGCGAGTGCCAGCTGTTCTTCCGCCACGCCGTCCCCGAGAGCGTCAACATGCTCATTGACGAGCGTCGCCGCACCGACCCCACCATTACCAAGCTGGGGTCGGATATGTCTGTGCCCAACGCGCGCCTGGCCGATGTCGTTGCCCTCTATCGCCGCACGCTGGCCGAAAGCGGGCTTGAGTCTGCTGCCTGGGGACATATCGGCAACAACCATCTGCATGTGAATATTCTGCCGCGCGACGCGCAGGATTATCGCGCCGGCGGCGAGCTGTTTGCCCAGTGGGCGGCCGAGGTCACGGCCATGGGTGGTGCCGTCTCTGCCGAGCATGGCGTCGGCAAGATCAAGGCGGGCTTCTTGGAGACGATGTACGGCCACGAGGCCATGGTCGAATCGGCTCGGCTCAAGCTCCAGCTCGACCCTGCTGGACAGCTCGGCCGTGGCAACTTGTTTTCGGAGAAGCTCTTGGATGAACTCGTTCAGAAAGGGGGCGCGTGAAGATGAGCGAATTCCATATGGTGGTGTGCGTCAAGGCGGTGCCGGGAAGCACCGAGGTCAAGATGGACCCCAAAACCAATACCATCGTGCGTGATGGCAAGCAGGCGGTCATTAATCCCTTCGATGCAAGCGCTCTGGAATGCGCGCTGTCGCTCAAGGACGACTTTATCGGCTTTGGTATGGATGTGCGCGTGACGGTGGTGTCGATGGGCATCCCCGCGACCGAATCGCTGCTGCGTGACTGCATCGCCCGCGGCGCCGATGACGCGCTGTTGCTAACCGATCGCGCCTTTGCGGGTGCCGATACCCTGGCTACCACCTATGCCCTCAAATGTGGCATCGAGGCGCTCGACGAGGACTTTGACCTGCTCATTTGCGGCAAGATGGCAGTTGACGGCGATACGGCGCAAATCGGTCCCGAGCTTGCCGGAGCCTTTGAGATTCCCTGCGTGACCGACGTGAGTTGCGTGCAGAGCGCGGGCTTTACGACCTGCGGCTCGCTGGCGCTTGTCCACGGCTGTGACGCCGGCGAGGAAACTGTATATCTGGAGATGCCATGCGCGATGACGACTGCCAAGGAGATTGGCCAGCTCCGCATGCCGAGTATCGCTGGCATTCGCGCGGCCGAGGAAGCGTACGTGCGCGTGGTCGGCGCTGCCGACGTGAACGCCGATCCCTCGCATTGCGGTCTTGCCGGTTCGCCGACGCAGGTCGTGCGCTCGTTTGTGCCCGACCGCGACCAAACGTGTGAGGTCGTTGAGGGCACGGCGTCCGAGCAGGCGGCAAAACTCGCCAAGATTATCGAGGAGATGGCATAGATGAGCGGACTGATTATCGATAGCGAAGCCTGTATCGGCTGCGGTCGCTGCGTTCGCGCTTGCGCCTCGGGCGGTATTGTGGTGGAGGGCGAGCGCCCCAATCGCTGTGCCCACGTAACCGACGGCTGCATCCTGTGCGGCGGGTGCGTCGACGCCTGTCCTGTCAACGCCATCTCGATCGAGCGCGATGTGGCCACCGGTGCGATAGACCTTGACGCATATCAAGACATTTGGGTCTTCGTGCAAACTGACGAGCACGATGCCGTGGCATCCGTGGCCTTCGAGCTCATGGGCAAGGGCCGCGAGCTTGCCGATGCACGCGGCTGCCGCCTGGTGGCGCTGGTCGGCATGGGCCCCGAAGGCTCGCTCGGGGACCTGGAGCATCTAGTTTGCGCCGGTGCGGACGAAGTTCTGGTCTGTCGTGACGAGCGCCTGCGTCAGAACGACGCGGAGGTCTATGCTCGCTTCATCTGCGATTTGGTAGCCGAGCGCAAGCCCGAAGCCATTCTGTACGGTGCGACCGCCTTTGGCCGCGAGCTGGCGCCTGGCGTTGCCGTGCGCATGCAGACGGGCCTTACGGCCGACTGCACAGTGCTTTCGATGGATACGGAGACGGGCCTGCTGCAGCAGACGCGCCCGGCGTTTGGCGGCAACTTGATGGCCACCATCATTTGCCCCAACCACCGTCCTCAGATGGCAACGGTGCGCCCCGGCATCTTTAAGGCACCAGACTTTGACTATAGCCGCTCAGGTACGATTGCCCAGGTATTCCTTGCGGAAGACGCCAGGGCTCGTGTCGAGATTTCGATTCCCGCCGAGGAATGGAGCCAGCAGGCTTCGATTGCCGATGCCGAGCGTCTAGTTGTTGTGGGTCGCGGTATTGGCTCCAAGAAAAACCTACCCTTGATGCGAAAGCTCGCCGAGGCCCTGGGTGCCGAGCTCGGCTGCACGCGACCCGTCGTGGAAGCGGGCTGGCTGGAGTATCGCCACCAGATTGGCCAGACGGGCGTGTCGGTCTCACCCAAGCTCCTCGTGAGCGTTGGTGTCTCGGGTGCCATCCAGCATCTTGCCGGCATCGGTGGGGCGGAGTGCATTATCGCCATCAATGAGGACCCGGATGCTCCCATCTTTGGCGCCGCCCAGTACAAGGTTGTCGGTGACGCCGTCGAGGTCGTTGAGGAGCTGCTGGCCCAACTGGGGCACTAGGAGCTTGCCAGCCAGCTGCGTAGCTCGTCTTTAAGACGGCTCCAGGTTGCCTGCGTGGCGGGGTCGATAAAGGGCCGCGTAATGCCAAAAGGCGCGTCGAGCAGGCGGTAGATATCTCCCTGCTTGCGCGCCAGCGCACGGCTTGCCGGATAGACGAGCTCAAACATAAAGCAGATGAGCCCTACCAAGTAGTCCGCGGGCTCATCGCGCTCATCGCGCGCGACGCAGCGGCGCTCGTCAAAGGCAGCCAGCGTCGGTGCCGAGAAGCGGCTGGCGAGAAATGTATCCTCATCAACCTTGAGGATGGTGTCGACGGTGCTGTCGGCGATGGTGCGCATGATGTCGATCTTGTCGCCATCGCGCACGATATCGCAGAAGCGCCGCGTGCGTGTGTCGAGCTGTGCAGGTAGACGGAAATCGCTGTGATAGGCAACGCTTGCGCGGACGAGCTCGTCATGCGCATCGGTTTCGATAAAGTCACGGATGTTTGTCGTGGCGGGTGCATCGGCGGGATGCTCGCCAAAGAGGACCTCGACGCCGAGCGCCGCATGACTTATGCTCTCGGCGTCCTTAAAGGTGTCCCAGCGTCGCAGCTGTTCAAAGCGGCCCATATCGTGTAGCAGGCCGCAAAGCCATGCCAGGCCAATATCCTCTGGCCCCCAGCCCTGTTCGCGTGCCACGGCGTCGCATGTCTCGGCCACGTGATAGGTATGTTCGATCTTGAGGGCGATGCGCGGGTTGGTGGCATCATAGGCATCGGTGTAGGTTTTAAAGGCCTCGGATGCCCGGTCTCGATCGATAACTGTCATAATGACTTCCTCACAGATACGTCTTTCGATCCGGTGGCAATTGTAGGTGAACTCGGTTGCTGCTGGGCGATGATTCTGCCATGTCGTTGAATGCCATTCGGAAAGCTTGTCGGGACGAGGAACGCTATGGTGCTCAAAATCGTTAAAACCGTCTGGCCGGTGATGCTTACCTATGTTGCGATAGGCGCGCCGTGCGGAATGATTATGGCGCAGACGGGGATGGAACCTTGGATGGTCTTTGTCCTGAGCAGCACGTTTGTAACGGGTAGCGGCCAGTTTATGGTCTGCAATCTGTGGCTGGCGGGTGTACCGGCGCCATCGATTGTCGCAAGTGTGGCCGCAATCTCCTCGCGGTTTGCGCTTTATTCGGCATCAATCGCACCGCATCTGAGGGGTGCCTCGAAGCGTCAGGCGCTGGCCGTTGCCGCGACGCTCACCGAGGAGGCATACGGCATCTCGCTTGCCAAGTTGGTTAAAGGGGAGGATTGGGGTCCGCGCGAGTCCTTTGTGCTCAACGCGATCCTCATCGCAACATGGGGCGTTTCGTGTACGACGGGCGCCATCGTCGGCGCCGTTGTCGATGTTCCCACCGCTATTGCGGGCTTTGTCTGCACCTCGCTTTTTATCTGCCTGCTCTTTTCGCAGCGATTGTCGCGTGGCAATATCGTTGCTGCCGTTTTGGCCGCGGTGTCCGTCGCCATATGCAAGTTCTTGGGGTGGACAAATATCGCCGTGCCGGCAAGCGTGCTCGTCGGCGTTGTCGCGGCGCTTGCGTGCGATGCTCTCGCCGAAGGAAGGGGTGATCGCGATGCCCGTTAATGAGTTTTTGGTCCTATGGCTGTCGTCGTGGGCGGCCATCGCGTTTTTCCGCATTGCCCCGGCGTTTGCCTTGCGCGGTAGAACGCTGTCGCCCCGCGTTACCGAGGCCTTGGGCTATATTCCGCCCGCCGCCTTCGCGGCACTGGTTGCTAACGATTTGATAAGCCCTAGCGCTTTCGACGCCGGCTTGTGGCAGGGCTTGATGCCCTGGATTGCGGCTGCCGGTGTCGTGGCGGTGGCAATCAAGACAAAGTCGATGTTGTGGTGCTGCGTCTCGGGTATCGTGCTCTATATCGTTTTGAGTCTTGTATAAAAGCAAAGGGCGCGCTTACCGTCCTGGTCGACGAATCGAATTTCTCACCGAGCCGGTCTGCTTCTTCTGGTACCATGGTCAAACTTTACTGTAGCAAAGCATGACGTGGGCTTTTGTTCCGCGTCAGCGGAAATGGGGGCTTCATGGCACAGGAAGCGACCGCCAACGAGCAAAAGAAATTCAAAGTACCGCGCATCCCGGGTGACATCATGATCTACCCGATGATCGTCGGCCTTTTGCTCAATACCTTCTGCCCGCAGGTCTTCGAGATCGGTGGCTTCTTTACCGCCGCCTGCCGCGGCGGTTCCAACACCATCGTCGCCGCGATTTTGCTGTTTGTGGGTGCCGGCATCAGCTTTAAGTCCACACCGGGCGCCATTAAGACCGGCATCGTCGTGCTGATCCCTAAGCTTGTGGTGGCAGCCGCGCTGGGCCTGGGTGTCGCGTATTTCTTTAACGACAACTTTTTGGGTCTGAGCTCGGTCTCCATCATCGGCGGCATTACGTTTTGCAACATGGCGCTCTATACGGGCATCATGGGCGAGTTCGGCGATGAGTCCGAGCAAGGCGCCGTGGGTATCCTGTTCTTTACGGCCGGCCCTGCCGTCACCATGATCATCCTGGGCGTTTCGGGTCTTGCCAACATTCCCGTCGGTACCATCATCGGCTCCATTTTGCCGCTTGTCATCGGTATGGTTCTGGGCAACCTCTTCCCGTTCATCAAGAACCTGCTGGTTCCCGGTGCCAATCCCGCGATTGCTGTCATCGGATTTCAACTCGGTGCGTCCATGAGCCTGTCGAGCTTTATCACCGGCGGTATTTCCGGCATCTTGCTGGGCCTTGTCACGCTGTTTGTCGTCGGTCCCATCACCTTTGCCTTTGAGCGCTTGTGCGGCGGCAACGGAAGGGCTGCCGTGGCTTGTTCCACCATCGCCGGTACCGCTATGACCACGCCGGTTGCCCTTGCTGAGGTCGCGCCGCGCTATGCCGAGCTTGCGCCTACGGCGTATGCCCAGATTGCCACCGCCGTTATCATCACGGCAATCATGGCCCCGATTCTGACCGGTTGGGTCGACAAGAAGTTCTGCCAGGGTAAGGAGGACCTGTCGGTTGCCGGTGTCGAGGCTATTGAGGAGGCCGTCGCGACCGATATAGATGGTGAATAATATCCACGATCAATAGAGTTAAGGTGCGTAGCCATGTCTTCGGGGCCGCGAACCAAGCTGTAGATACGTTTGATTTGCGGCCCCGACGTTCGCCTGTTACGTCGTGCGCGCCAGCGCTCACGTGTTTTCGGCGACTTGCCGATCAATCCCAACTGCTACCGCAAGGGGCGCTTGACCAATATGCTGGCCAAGCGCCCCTTGCGGTAGCAGTTGGGACTAGTAACGGCTGTCGAAGATACGCTTCGTCTTTTTCTCGGAACGCGGCAACTCACCGAGCGGTACGGCGGTCGCCTTGGGCGTGCCGACGATCTTGGGCTTAAAGACGGCGGCCACTTCGCGCTCGGCGCTCGTTAGCTCGCTTTCGAACAGCAGCTCAAGCACATCACGACCGTTGGCGGCCTCAATCATTACTTGGTACCCCGAGCTTGCGCCGTCTACGAATTTAAGGATTTCCTCGATCCGCGCGGGGAACATATTGCAACCCTTGACCTTAATCATGTCGTCGGTGCGTCCCACTAGGGTATCGATGCGCGGTGGGCAAGGCCGCAGGCGCATTTGCCGGGGATGATGCGCGTCAAGTCGTGTGTGCGGTAGCGGATAAGCGGTGCGCCCTGTTTGCGCAGGGTGGTGAGCACCAGTTCGCCCACTTCGCCGTCGGGAGGGATCTTGCCGGTCTTGAGGTCGACGATCTTGAAGTACACGTAATCGGATCGGATATGCATGCCGTCGTGATCGCGGTACGAGATGCCGATGCCCGGCCCGTAAATCTCGGTGAGCCCGTAGATATCGAAGAGCTCGATGCCCAGTTCGTTTTGGATACGCTGGCGCATCCTTTCGCCCCAACGTTCCGAGCCGATGACGCCGCGCGTCAGGTGGAGCTTGTCGCGCAGACCGCGCTTAGTGATCTCCTCGGCCAGCAACAGGGTGTAGCTCGAGGTTGCGGTGATGACGGTCGAGCCCAGGTCCTGCATCATCTTGAGCTGCGTACTCCATTAAGCTAAAGTGTGCGAACACCCTTTCTAAAAAGGTGAGCTCACTAGGCTTTTTTGGGCCTGTTGACGATAATGATGCCGCCGCAGACCAACAGCAGGGCCACGATTACGGTGACGGGGCTCGTGCCAGCACCCTCGCCAAGTAGCAGTGCGCTCAGCAGCACGCCGAAGACCGGGTTCATAAAGCCAAAGACCGAGACGCGGCTGACGGGGTTGACGGCAAGCAGGCGTGACCACAGCGAGTAGGCGACTGCGGAGATAAGCGCCATGTAGATGATGAGCGCGATGGCGGGGACGATTGCCGTGGGGGAGAGCGCGCCGTCCATCAAAAGGCCAATGGCGGTGAGGACCAGACCTCCAACTAAAAACTGCCAGCCGGCAAGCAAGACGCCGTCGTGCTCGCGCGAGAAAATGCCGATGAGGCAGGTCGAAAGGGCGCCGGCGACGGTGGAGGCCAGGATAAAGCCCTCGCCGTCGAGCGTAAAGCCAAAGGTGCCATCTGCGCCCGAAAGGTTGACGAGCGCAACGCCGGTAAAGCCCAACACGCAGCCGAGCACCTTGGGCGCATTGAGTTTTTCGGTGCGAAACGCCAGGGCGGCAAAGAGGATAGCCAAGAAGTTGGCGCTGGCCTCGATGATGGAGCTCGACATGGCGCTGGCACGCGAGAGTCCCAGGTAGAAAAAGAAGTACTGACCGACGGTCTGGAAGAGCGACAAGATGCAGATGGGCTTGATATCACGCACTTGCGGAACGAGCGGTCGGCGCTGGGCTGCGCTCATGCCGATAATGACCAACACGCCGGCAAGGGTGAAGCGCAGACCGGCGAAGAACAACTGCGAGGCGCTGTCGTGCGCCGGGATGCCAAAGAGGCTGTAGCCGATCTTGATGCAGGGGAAGGCTGATCCCCAGAGCGCGCAGCAAACGAGACAACCCAGGATGAGTCCGGGCAGGGTGGCGAGATACGGCTTGCGGCTTTCCATGGTGTCCTTCTCCTATACGCGCAAAGCAAAAAAGAACCCGCCACCGGGGGTGCCGGTGGCGGGTGTTGTTACCCGAGGGGATTGTACCCGATGGGAAAGCTTTAAGCGAAGTAGGCTACGCCGCTCTCAAAGATCGGCATGAACTTATCGCCGGGGACATGCTCGGGCACGTTGCGGTACAGGTTGTCGCCGCGGCGCTCTGCATGGCCCATCTTGCCCAGGACGCGGCCGTCGGGGCTCGTGATGCCCTCGATGGCGAGTACGGAGCCGTTGGGGTTGACGGAAAGATCCATGCTGGGCTTGCCGTCCTCGCCCACGTACTGCGTGGCGACCTGGCCGTTGGCGATCAGCTGGGCGAGTACCTCGTCGTTGGCGACAAAGCGGCCCTCGCCGTGGCTGATGGCGACGGTGTAGGGGTCGCCCAGGCTGCACTGCGACAGCCACGGGGACAGATTGGACGAGATGCGAGTGCGCACCAGACGGCTCTGGTGGCGGCCGATGGTGTTAAAGGTCAGCGTGGGCGCATCGGGCGTGGCGTCGACGATGTCGCCATAGGGCACCAGACCGAGCTTGACCAGGGCCTGGAAGCCGTTGCAGATGCCCAGCATCAGGCCGTCGCGGGCCTTGAGTAGGTCGCGGACCGCCTCGGTGACCTCGGGGGCGCGGAAGAACGCCGTGATGAACTTGGCGGAGCCATCGGGCTCGTCGCCGCCCGAGAAGCCGCCGGGGATCATGACAATCTGGCTTGCACGGATGCGGCGGGCGAGCTCGTGGGTGCTCTCGGCGACGGCCTCGGGCGTGAGATTGTTGATCACGAAGGTGTCGGCCTCGGCGCCAGCTGCGCGGAAGGCACGGGCGCTATCGTACTCGCAGTTGTTGCCGGGGAACACGGGGATAACCACGCGCGGGCGGGCGATCTTGGCGCCGCCGTACACGTGGATGTCCTTGGCGCGGAAGTCGATGGTCTCGACCTCGGCGGTCTCGCCGGCGCTGCGGTAGGCGAAGACGCTCTCGATGCCGCTTTCCCAGGCCTCCTGGAGCTTGGCGAGCTCGATGACCTCGGAGCCGGTGTCGATGACATAGCCCTCGACGGTGGTGCCCAGGGGCTCGACGACAACGCCGTCGGCGACCTCGGGCAGCTCGGCGTCCTCGGCGAGCTCGACGATAAAGCTGCCGTAGAGCGGGGTGAAGAGGCTCTCCACGTCCACATCCTCGGCAAGCTCGATACCGATCTGGTTGCCGACGCACATCTTAAAGAGGCTCTCGGCGCCGCAGCCGTAGCCGGGCGTAGAGACGGCCAGGGCGTCACCGGTGGCGGTGAGCGCCTCGACGGCGTCAAACGCGGCGAGCAGCTGCTGGGCGTCGGGGCGGTAGTCCTCGCCATAGGTGGCGGGGGCGATGCGCACGACGCGGTGCGTCAGGCCCTTGAACTCGGGGGAGACGGCGCGGGCGGCGCGGCCCACGGCCACGGCGAAGCTGATCAGGGTCGGCGGAACGTTGAGCTCGCCGGCCTCGTCCTCAAACGAGCCGCTCATGGAGTCCTTGCCGCCGATGGCGCCGGCACCCAGGTCGACTTGGGCCATAAGGGCACCCAGGACGGCAGCCATGGGCTTGCCCCAACGCTCGGCCTCGGTGCGCAGGCGCTCGAAGTACTCCTGGAAGGAGAGGTAGGCGCGCTTGTGCTCAAAGCCGGCGGCCACGAGCTTGGCGATGGACTCGACCACGGACAGGTAGGCGCCCGCAAACTGGTCGGCCTCCATCAGGTAGGGGTTGAAGCCCCATGCCATAGCGCTTGCCGTGGTGGTCTCGCCGTCCACGGGGAACTTGGCGACCATAGCCGAGCTGGGGGTGAGTTGCGTCTTGCCGCCAAAGGGCATGAGCACGGTCGCGGCGCCGATGGTGGAGTCGAAGCGCTCGGAAAGGCCCTTGTTGGAGGCGACGTTGAGGTCGGTGACAAGCGAGGTCATACGCTCGGCAAGCGTGGTGCCGGCCCAGCTGGGCTGCCACACGCTGCGGGCGCACACGTGGGCGACCTGGTGCTTGGGTGCGCCGTTGGAGTTGAGGAACTCGCGGGACAGGTCGACGATGGCGACGCCGTTCCAGGCCATGCGCATGCGCGGCTCGGCGGTAACCTCGGCGATAACGGTCGCCTCCAGGTTCTCCTCGGCGGCATAGCCCATGAACTCATCGACGTCACCATCGGCGACGGCGCAGGCCATGCGCTCCTGGGACTCGGAGATGGCGAGCTCGGTTCCGTCCAGGCCGTCGTACTTCTTGGTCACGGTGTCCAGGTCCACGTACAGGCCGTCGGCAAGCTCGCCTACGGCGACCGAGACGCCGCCGGCGCCAAAGTCATTGCAGCGCTTGATCAGACGGCAGGCGTCGCCGCGGCGGAACAGACGCTGCAGCTTGCGCTCGACCGGAGCGTTGCCCTTCTGGACCTCGGCGCCCGAGGTCTCGATGGACTCGGTGTTCTGAGTTTTGGAGGAGCCGGTGGCGCCGCCGATGCCGTCACGGCCAGTGCGGCCGCCCAACAGGATGATCTTGTCGGTGGGGGCGGGGCACTCGCGACGCACGTGGTTTGCCGGGGTAGCGCCCACGACGGCGCCGACCTCCATGCGCTTGGCCACGTAGCCAGGGTGATAGAGCTCGTTGACCTGACCGGTGGCAAGGCCGATCTGGTTGCCGTAGCTGGAGTAGCCGGCGGCAGCAGTGGTCACGAGCTTGCGCTGCGGCAGCTTGCCCTCGAGCGTCTCGGAAACCGGGACGGTGGGGTCGCCGGCACCGGTGACGCGCATGGCCTGATACACATAGCTGCGGCCAGAGAGCGGGTCACGGATAGCGCCGCCCACGCAGGTGGCGGCACCGCCGAAGGGCTCGATCTCGGTCGGGTGGTTGTGGGTCTCGTTCTTAAACAGGAACAGCCAGTCCTGGTCCTCGCCATCGACATCGACCTTCACCTTGACGGTGCAGGCGTTGATCTCCTCGGACTCATCGACATCGGTCATGACGCCGGTCTTCTTAAGGTACTTGGCACCGATGGTGCCCATGTCCATGAGGCAGACGGGCTTGGCGTCGCGACCGAGCTCATGGCGCATCTCCATATAGCGGTCGAAGGCCTGCTGCACCACGGCATCGTCGATCGTCACGTCGTCCAGGACGGTGCCGAAGGTGGTGTGGCGGCAGTGGTCGGACCAGTAGGTGTCGATCACGCGGATCTCGGTGATGGTGGGGTCGCGGCCCTCATCGCGGAAGTACTGCTGGCAGAAGGCAATGTCCGCCTCGTCCATGGCGAGACCGCGCTCGGAGATAAAGGCGGCAAGGCCGGCCTCGTCGAGCTCGCGGAAGCCGTCGAGCACCTCGACGGGCTGGGGCTCGGGGGTCTCCATGTACAGCGTCTCGGGCAGGTCGAGCGAGGCGATGCGGGCCTCGACGGGATTCACCACGTAGTGCTTGATGGCCTCGATGGCGGCTTCGTCCAGAGCGCCCGAGATCATATAGACCTTGGCGGAGCGCACGGCGGGGCGCTCGCCCTGGCTGATGAGCTGCACGCACTCGCTAGCGGAGTCGGCGCGCTGGTCAAACTGGCCAGGCAGGAATTCGACGGCAAAGACGGTGCCATCGCTTGCGGGGAGCTCGTCGTAGGTCACATCGACCTGGGGCTCGCTAAAGACGGTCGGCACGCAGGAGCGGAAAAGCTCTTCGTCGATGCCCTCGACGTCGTAGCGGTTTATGATCCTCAGGGCTTCGATGCCCTTGATGCCGAGAATATCGGTCAGCTCGCCCTTGAGCTGCTGAGCCTCGACGTCGAACCCGGGTTTCTTCTCCACGTAGATACGAGAGACCATTGGTTCCTGCCTTCCTGATCGGTTGGGCGTACGGTACGGTATGCGGCAGCGGTCGGTTTGCGGGGCCTGCCCTGCGGTCGCCTTGAGCCACATGTTTGTAAACCTCACTATGATACGACAGCTCGCGGCGCGTTGAGGACGGCGAGGGTGCTACAGTGAAGCGCAAACAAGAGAAAGGCATCACATGGCATTCGTTTCACTCGCCATCATCGCTCTCGTGGCCTTTGCAAGCCCCTTCATCGCTTCGGCGATTCCCGGAAAACCCGTTCCCGAGACGGTCTTTTTGCTCGTGTTCGGTGCTGTGCTGGGCCCGCATATGCTCGGCCTTATCCATGTGGATGCCGAGGTCTCGCTCGTGTCCGAGCTGGGCCTGGCTTTTTTGTTCCTGCTCGCCGGCTTTGAGATCGACCCTAAGAACATTACGGGTGTGGAGGGGCGCTACGGCTTGGCGACGTGGGTCGTCACGTTTGGTATCGCCTGGCTTGCCGTGCGCTTTACGCCGTGGTTCTCGGTCAGCCATTTCGACGGTATCGCCGTGACGCTCGCCCTTACTTCCACGGCGCTCGGCACGCTTGTACCCATCATGCGCGAGCGCTCGCTCACCGGCACGCGCGTTGGCGACTCGATTCTCGCGTATGGCACTTGGGGCGAGCTCGGTCCCGTGCTCGCCATGTCGGTGCTGCTGTCTGCCCGCACCGGCATCCAGACGCTCGTGATTCTTGGCCTGTTTGCTGTGGTCTGCGTGTTGCTGGCCGTGGTCCCAAGTCGTTCCAGGCGCGTCGGCAGCCGCTTCTTTTCATTTGTCGAGGAACGCGCCGACACCACGTCGCAGACCTTCGTGCGCCTGACGGTGTTCATCCTGGTCACGCTCGTGGCGTTCTCGGCCATCTTTGACCTCGACATCGTGTTGGGTTCTTTTGCCGCCGGCTTTGTCTTGCGCTATATCATCCCCGAGGGTAACCATACGCTCGAGACCAAGCTCGACGGCCTGGCCTACGGCTTTTTGATCCCGGTGTTCTTTACCGTGTCGGGCGCAAAGATCGACCTGACGGCCGTGGCGTCGCGCCCGGGCTTGCTCGCGGGCTTTATCGTGGCGTTACTGATTATTCGTGCCGTGCCCATTCTCGTCTCTATGAGCATTTGTCCCGCGACACGCAATGTGTCGGCGTATGGCCGCATTACCGTGGCCCTGTACTGCACTACGGCGCTGCCGATCATCGTTGCCGTGACGAGCGTTGCCGTCAACGCGGGCGCGCTGTCGCAAGATATTGCGTCGGTCATGGTTGCCGCCGGTGCCATCACGGTGTTCTTGATGCCATTGCTCGCACAGCTCTTCTACCGCGTGGTCGACGCTGCGCCGGTTGCCGCCGTGGCAGAGGTTGCCGAGCATCCATCCGATGCGCTCGACATCCTGCGCGCCCATCACGATTTGGCGAGCCTGCTCGCACGCGAGCACGAGCTTTTGACCTCGCATGGCCATGGGCGTTCGCTCGACGGCATACCTACCCTTGATTCCATTGCCGACCGCCTCTCGACCGAGGCGGCAAGCGGACACATCGATGCCCGTATCGTGGACGCCGCCCATTTGCTGGCCGAGAAGACCTATGGCGACGAGATCGATCCGTCCAAGCTGACTCCGCGTGAGCGCCGCCGCCTGGAGCGCGCTAAGCTCGCCGTGCGCGAATACCGCCGCCGCATGCTGGAGCTCTACGCGCGCGAAGAGGCCGAGAACGACGACGGCAAGTAGCAAGGAATGTCGGGATACGGGTTCCGTCCAAATAATAGAAGGCGCGCTGCCTGCGGTTGATGCAGGCAGCGCGCCTTCTTGCGTTGAGCTCGGTTGAGGTTTAAAGCTGTGGCCTTGCGACCTTTAGGAGCGGGCGGCTCCGTCGACGGGGAGGATGGCGCCCGTGACGTAGGAGGACATATCGCTCGCCAGGAAAACAAAGGCGTTGGCGACATCCTCGGGTTCGCCCATGCGACCCAGCGGAATGGTGGCGATGATGGGCTTGATGACCTCTTCGGGCAGGTTGGCGACCATGTCGGTTTTGGTTACACCGGGTGCTACGGCATTGACGCGAATGTCCATGGGGGCGAGCTCGCGCGAGAGCGACTGGACCATGCCGTTGACGGCGAATTTGGACGTGGGGTAGCCAACGCCGGAGGGCTGACCGTACTTAGCGACCATCGAGCTCGTGGTGGTGATGGTGCCGCCGTGGCCGGCTTCGGTCATGATCTTGGCGGCAGCCTGGTGGCCATTAAAGACGGCGACGACGTTGAGGTCCATAACTTTGGCGAACTCCTCTGCCGTGTAGTTGAGCAGCGGCGAGCGCTGGGAGATGCCGGCGTTGTTGACGACCGTGTCCAAGCCGCCCATGTCGGCTGCAGCCTGGGTAAAGGCCTCGGTCACGGCCTCGAGCGAGGTGAGGTCGCAGGAGCGGCCCCAGACCTTGGCGTCGGGATAGGCGGCTACCAGCTTCTCAACCGCCGCGTCGGCAGTCTCCTGGCGCGAACCAAAGACGGTGACGGCAGCGCCTTCCTCGATAAAACGGCAGGCGATCGCATAGCCGATACCGCGCGTGCCTCCGGTGATGATTGCTTTCTTGCCCTCGAGCAACATGGTGCTTCCTCTCATCGCGGGCGAACATACGCAGCACAGCATAGCGGCGGCAAAATACAGCTGCCGTCGCATATCGGCAAACGGTATCCACGGTTGCCGACGAACGGTCAAGTTGTTCAAACGTTAGTCGACCAGTTCGCTCGAAAAATGTAACTAAAGGGGGCTCCCATCCAATCGGATAGGAGCCCCTCATGCGTTGTTTGACTTGCCGAGAATCGGACTAGTTGGCCATGACGCCTTCGGTCCAGGCATCGACGTCCTCGATACGCAGGACGTTGGCGACCTCGGCCACGCAGTCGACGCTGGCAAGCTCGGCGGCGGCAGCCTGGACGTCCTTCTCGAGCGCGCGGTGCGTCAGGAAGATGACCGAGCAGGTATCGCTAGCGCCTGACTTGCCGTCCTCGACCTGGTTGATGAGCGAGATCGAGATGTTGTGCTTGGCAAAGATGTCGACCGTCTCGGACAGGGCGCCCACGCGGTCGGCGACCTTCAGGCGCACATAGTACTTGGTCTGGAGCTCGTCCATGGGCTTAAAGGCGAGGTTGTGGCCATAGGGCTCAATCTCGGGCAGCGGAGCCACGCCGCGGCTGATCTGCTCGGAGAGCGACAGGATATCGCCCACGACGGCGCTCGCGGTGGGGAAGGAGCCTGCGCCGGCACCGTAGAACATGGTCTCGCCCACGGCGTCGCCTACCACGTAGACAGCGTTCATGGCGCCGTTGACCTTGGCAAGCATGTGGTCGGCGGGGATCAGCGTGGGATGCACGCGGACGTCGACGCCGGCGTCGGTATTGCGGGCGATGCCGAGCAGCTTAATGGTGTAGCCGAGCTCGCGGGCCTGGGCGATGTCCTCGGCGCCGATGGTACGGATACCCTGCTGGTACACATCGTCGGTGGTAACGCGGGTGCCAAAACCGATAGAGGCGAGGATGGCCGTCTTGCTGGCGGCATCGAAGCCGTCGACGTCGGCGGACGGGTCGGCCTCGGCATAGCCCTTGGCCTGCGCGTCGGCAAGCACGTCGGCGTAATCGGCGCCCTCGGCGTCCATGCGCGACAGGATATAGTTGGTGGTACCGTTGAGAATGCCTGCGATGGTCAGGATCTTGTTGCCCACCAGGTCGTGCTCGAGCGTGCTGACAATGGGAATGCCACCGCCGCAGCTGGCCTCGCACTTAATCTGCACGCCGCACGCGCGTGCCTTCTCGGCGAGCGTCTCGACATGACGGCCCAACAGGGCCTTGTTGGCAGAGACGACGTGCTTGCCGTTCTCGAAGGCGGTGGTGAAGATCTCGGTCGCGGGGTGTTCGCTGCCGATCAGCTCGACGACGATGTCGACGGCGGGGTCGGTGACGACGTCGTGCCAGTCACTCGTAAAGGCCTCGCGCTCAATACCGGCTGCCTCGGCCTGCTCCCAGGCAAGCGCGCAGGCGCGGGTTAGCTTAAGGTCGATGCCGTAGGCTGCCAGGTACTCATCGTGGTGGCTCTTGATCAGACGGGCCACGCCGCCGCCGACGGTTCCCAGACCGATCAGACCGACGTTCACGGTGCGCAGGGGTTCGCTCATAGATAGCTCCTTCGTGCATCTTATGGATAGATTAACCGCTTAAAGGTTGAGTGCATTCTAGCGTGAACCGAGGGCACGTGCTCGCCAGGCAACAGGAGTCGCACAAAATGGCACCCCCGAAACGCTGCGGAAACATTGGAAACATGCTCGCTACAAACGAACTTCCGTAACAAACTGTCAACGTTTGCACCATAAGGTTTGCCCTGTACCGCAAGACGGCCGCACCGCGGCCAGCGAAAAGGGGGACACCATGTTCAACATCAACAGCAGGCTCAGCCGTAGAAACTTTCTCGCCGGCGCCGCGGCGCTCAGCAGCACCGTCGCGCTTGCTGGCTGCTCGTCGGGTGGCTCGGACGGCGGGTCCGCCGATGACGGCAAGACCTTCAAGATCGGTGTCATCGGCCCTCTGACCGGTGCCGCGGCAACCTATGGCGTCTCGGCCGAGAAGGGTGCCAAGCTCGCCGCCAAGGATTTTTCGACTAAGGACCTCAAGCTCTCGCTTAAGTCCGAGGACGACGTTGCCGACGGCGAGAAAGCTATCAACGCCTTCAATACCTTGTGCGACTGGGGCATGCAGGCGCTCGTCGGCCCCGTCACGACCGGTGCTGCCGTCGCCGTCTCGGGTGAGATCGCCGACGATATGCTCATGGTCACGCCTTCGGCCTCGTCGCTCGACGTCACCAAGGATAAGACTACGGTCTTTCAGGTTTGTTTTACCGATCCCACCATGGGCGCCAGCGCCGCGAAGTTCTTGGCCGAGAAGTACGCGGATGCTAAGATCGCCCTGTTCTACAACTCCGGCGATACGTATAGCTCGGGCGTTGCCAACGCTTTTGCCGAGCAGGCCAAGGCGTCCAAGCTCGATATCGTCGATGCCGAGACCTTTAAGGACGACTCCTCCACGAGCTTTACCAACCAGCTCACCAAGGCCAAGGAGGCCGGCGCCACGCTCATCTTTGCGCCGATCTACTACACGCCGGCGTCCGTCCTGCTCAAGAACGCCAAGGACATGGGCTACGATATGACGCTTATGGGTACCGACGGCATGGACGGCCTGCTCTCCGTCGAGGGCTTCGATACCTCTCTTGCCGAGGGGGTGCTGCTCATGACCCCGTTCTCGGCCGACGACGAGAAGAACGCCGACTTCGTCAAGGCCTATAAGGATGCCTACGACGAGACGCCTAACCAGTTTGCCGCCGACGCCTACGATTGCGTCCACGCAATCGTCGAGGCTATCGATAAAGCGGGCATCGACCTTACGGCCGACGGTGCCGACATTGCCGGCGACCTTGCCAAGGCCATGCGCAAGATCAAGATCGAGGGCCTGACGGGCGAGCTCACGTGGAACGACGAAGGCCAAGTCGAGAAGCCCGCTACGGCCTATGTGATTCAGGACGGCAAGTACATCGCCGCCTAAGTGCGCATAAAGCACGACCGGTGAGGCTGTTTTATTCAGGGCAGGGACGCCTGTAACAGAATGGAAACATTACTTTTACATAATAAAGTGGCAATACTGCATAAAGTAATAGAAGTACGCAGAATTATGGATAAATGAACAAATCCAAAGAAAAGTTGAAATAATCGCCACTTTCCTTAACTAAAGCGTCTAGTATTTTGCGAACGCCGAACACGGCGAAGGATGGCCTGTCGGGCAACCGAAACCCGACGAGATTTGAGAGGAGAGCCGCATGTCGAGCCTCACCGGTAAGTCATTGAACCCTGTTATGAATCGCAGGAGCGTTATCGCGAGCGCAGCAGGTCTGGGGGCGATGTCCATTCTAGCTGGCTGCTCCTCCAACGGCGGCGACAGTGGTTCCGCTTCGGGCGACGCTTCGTTTAAGATCGGCACCATCGGCCCGCTGACCGGCGCCAACGCGTCCTACGGCAAGTCCGTTACCCAGGGTGTCGAGCTTGGTTGCAAGGATTTCTCGACCAAGGAGCTGCCGCTTGCCAGCAAGGCCGAGGATGACCAGGCCGATGGCGAGAAAGCCGTCAACGCCTTCAACACCCTGCTCGACTGGGGCATGCAGGCCCTCGTCGGTCCGACCACCACGGGTGCGTCGGTTGCCGTTGCCGCAGAGTGTGGCAACGACCCCAAGACGTTCATGATCACCCCGTCCGCGTCCTCCGAGGACGTCACCGACGGCAAGGATTGCGTCTTCCAGGTTTGCTTCACCGACCCCAACCAGGGTGTCAACGCTGCCAAGTTCCTGGCGCAGAAGTATGCGGACGAGAAGTTCGTGCTGTTCTATAACTCCGGCGACGCCTATTCTTCGGGCATCGCAGATTCCTTTAAGGCCCAGGCCGCTGAGTCCAAGCTCGAGATTGTTGACGAGGAGACCTTTAAGGACGACTCCGCCACGAGCTTTACCAACCAGCTGACCAAGGCCAAGCAGGCCGGCGCCACCATGATCTTTGCGCCAATCTACTATACGCCGGCGTCCGTCCTGCTCAAGAACGCCAAAGACATGGGCTACGACGTCAAGATGATGGGCTGCGATGGCATGGACGGCATCCTGGGCGTTGAGGGCTTCGATACCTCTCTTGCCGAGGGTCTGCTGCTCATGACCCCGTTCTCCGCCGACGACGAGAAGAACGCCGACTTCGTCAACGCTTACAAGGATAAGTACGGCGATACCCCCGACCAGTTTGCCGCCGACGCCTACGATGGCGTGCACGCGGTGGCCGAGGCCCTCAAGGAGGCCGGTCTTGGTGTCGACGCCGACCCGACCGAGGTCGCCGAGAAGCTGCCCAAGGCTATGCTCAAGATTACCGTTGACGGTCTGACCGGCAAGCTCACCTGGAACGATAAGGGCCAGGTCCAGAAGGAGCCCACGGCGTACGTCATCACCGACGGCAAGTACGTACAGGCATAACTGGCCGCCTTACATAGAGCGGTTTTGATCCCAAGCAGGGGAGGTTTTGGCCTTCCCTGCTTGCTTGGTATCTAGGGACGATGTAACGTCCCTGTTTCATACATCAACTGGAAACCTATTCGAAAGGGGGATGTGGAACATGACGGTCTTTATCCAATACCTGGTCAACGGCCTGTCCATGGGCAGCGTCTACGCCATCATCGCGTTGGGCTACACCATGGTCTACGGCATCGCCAAGATGCTCAACTTCGCTCACGGCGACGTTATCATGGTCGGTGCCTATGTCTCGTTCTGCGCCACGTCGTATCTCGGCCTCCCGGGCTGGGCATCTGTAGTTCTCTCTTGTGTGGTCTGTACCGTTCTCGGTGTTCTCATCGAGGGTCTGGCATACAAGCCGCTGCGCCAAGCAGGCCCGCTGGCCGTTCTGATCACGGCTATCGGCGTGTCTTACTTCCTGCAGAACGCCGCGCAGCTTCTGTGGGGCGCCACGCCCAAGAACTTCACTTCGCTCGTCACCTTCCAGGTGCCGGAGTTCTTGGCCAAGTTCAACGTAAGCGCCGTCTCGCTCGTCACCATCGTCGCCTGCCTGGTTATCATGGCCGGCCTGATGTTCTTTACAGGTAAGACCAAGATGGGCAAAGCCATGCGCGCCGTGTCCGAGGACAAAGCCGCCGCTCAGCTCATGGGCATCAACGTCAACCGCACTATTTCGATGACGTTTGCCATCGGCTCCGCCCTTGCCGCCATCGCCGGTGTGCTCCTGTGCTCCTACTCGCCGGTCCTGCAGCCCACGACGGGTGCCATGCCTGGCATCAAGGCCTTCGACGCCGCCGTTTTCGGCGGCATCGGCTCCATCCCCGGCGCTTTTGTCGGTGGCATTCTCATCGGCATCATCGAGGCGATGGCGCAGGCCTACATTTCCACGAGCCTTGCCAATTCCATCGTCTTTGGTGTTCTGATCATCGTCCTGCTCGTCAAGCCTGCCGGCCTCTTGGGCAAGTACGTCCCCGAGAAGGTGTAGGTGAGCGTTATGAAGTTTCTTAAAGACAAGCAGACGCGTCACGACTTTGTTACGTATGCCATGTGCCTTGTGGCGTTCGCCATCGTGTTCTTTATGCAGTCCAACCATATGATCCCGCGCATGATTGCCGGCCAGTTGGTTCCCATCACGGCCTACATCGTCATGGCCATTTCCCTCAACCTCGTCGTCGGCATCGCGGGCGACTTGTCGCTGGGCCACGCGGGCTTCATGAGTGTCGGTGCCTACACGGGCATCGTCACCGCCGTCGCGCTGGAGAGCGCCGTTCCCTCCGATCCGGTGCGCCTTATCATCAGTATCGTGGTCGGTGCCATCGCCGCTGCCGTCCTGGGCTTCCTGATCGGCATCCCGGTTCTTCGCCTGAGCGGCGATTACCTGGCCATCGTGACCTTGGCCTTTGGCGAGATTATCAAAGAGATCGTCACTTGCCTTATCGTGGGTGTCGACTCGCGCGGCCTGCACGTGATTTTTAACATCACGGGCAACTCTACGATCGACGACCTGCACCTGCTCGAGGACGGCACCGCCATCATCAAGGGCGCGCAGGGCGCATCGGGCGTGTCGACCTATTCGACCTTCCTTGCCGGCGCCATCCTGGTTATGGTCGCGCTCGTGATTGTACTCAACCTGGTTCGCAGCCGTACCGGTCGTGCCATTATGGCCGTGCGCGACAACAAGATCGCTGCCGAGTCCGTGGGCATCTCCGTCACCCAGTACCGCATGATTGCCTTCGTGGTCTCCGCCGCCCTCGCCGGTGCTGCCGGAGCCCTCTTCGGCGGTAACTTCTCGCAGCTCTCCGCCACCAAGTTCGACTTCAACACGTCCATCCTCATCCTGGTGTTCGTGGTCCTGGGCGGTCTGGGCAATATGCGCGGCTCCGTCATCGCGGCGGCGTTGCTCACGGTGCTTCCCGAGCTGCTCCGTCAGTTCTCGGACTACCGCATGCTCATCTACGCCATCGTGCTGATCCTGGTCATGATCTTTACCAACAACCCGCAGCTCAAGGCGTTCTTCGCACGCATTAAGGATCGCTTTGCTTCCAAGAAGGAGGTGGCAGCCGATGCCCAGTAAATTTGAGTTCAAGAAGGGCAAGATGGTCCCGTATCCTTCTGGCGCCATCGTTCCCGACCGCGACCTGGGCGAGCGCCCGGCGCTCGAGTGCATCCACCTGGGCATTGAATTCGGTGGCCTTAAAGCAGTCGACGACTTTAGCCTGACCATCGGCAAGACCGAGATCGCCGGTCTCATTGGCCCCAACGGTGCCGGCAAGACCACGGTCTTCAACCTGCTCACCAAGGTGTATCAGCCTACGCACGGCACCATTCTGCTTGACGGCGAAGACACCTCGGGCAAGTCCGTCTACCAGGTCAACCGCATGGGCATCGCCCGTACCTTCCAGAACATCCGCCTGTTCAACACCATGACGGTGGAGGACAACGTCAAGGTCGGTCTGCACAATCAGGAGCGCTACTCCGGTTTTGAGGGCGTGCTGCGCCTGCCGACGTACTGGAAGCACGAGAAGGCCGCTCACGAGCGCGCCATGGAGCTGCTGTCCATCTTTGATATGGAGCATCTGGCAAACGAGCAGGCCGGATCGCTGCCTTACGGCGCTCAGCGTCGTCTGGAGATCGTCCGCGCGCTTGCCACCAACCCCAAGCTACTGCTGCTCGACGAGCCTGCCGCCGGCATGAACCCGTCCGAGACCGCGGAGCTCATGGAGAACATCGTCAAGATTCGCGACACCTTCGGCATTGCCATCATGCTTATCGAGCATGATATGTCGCTTGTTATGAACATCTGCGAGGGCATCTGCGTGCTCAACTTTGGTAAGGTCATCGCCAAGGGCACGGCAGAGGAAATCCAGAACAACGAAGCCGTTATTGAGGCGTATCTGGGCAAGCAGGATAAGGGGGAGAACTAAATGGCAGAGCCGATGCTTTCCGTCTACAACATCAACGTCTGGTACGGCGCCATCCACGCCATCAAGGACATCTCCTTTAATGTCAACGAGGGCGAGATCGTGGCCCTGATCGGCGCGAACGGTGCCGGCAAGTCCACAACGCTCAAGACTGTCTCGGGCCTGCTGCGTTCCAAGACCGGCTCCATCAAGTTTATGGGCGAGGACATTACCCATACGCCTGCCGACAAGCTGGTTGGCAAGGGCCTGGCTCAGGTGCCCGAGGGACGTCGCGCCTTTTTGCAGATGACGGTCGAGGAGAACCTGGAGATGGGCGCTTACACACAGCCCAAGTCCACGGTGGCTCCGGGCCTGGAGCGCGTCTACGAGCAGTTCCCGCGCCTTAAGGAGCGCCGTCGCCAGGTCGCCGGCACCCTTTCGGGCGGCGAGCAGCAGATGCTCGTTATGGGCCGCGCCCTTATGAGTAACCCCAAGCTGCTCATGCTCGACGAACCCTCCATGGGTCTGGCGCCGATCCTGATCGAGCAGATTTTCCAGATTGTCGAGGACCTGCACAAGGCCGGCACCACGGTGCTCCTGGTCGAGCAAAACGCGCAGATGGCGCTTTCCATCGCCACGCGCGGCTACGTGCTCGAGACCGGCAAGATCACCATGACCGGTACCGGACAGGAGCTTCTGCACGACGACAACGTGCGCAAGGCTTACCTGGGCGGCTAGGGACTTCCGCCGTTCTGCCGAACGGCGGACCAGTTGACGCTGCGCGGGCGCCAGAGCGACAACTTGTCATTCAAAGAGGACGGCATGACCAGAAAGTCTATGCCGTCCTCTTTTCATGCCAATTTGTTCGCTCTGGTGCCCGCTCGCTGTCCGTCCTCTGCCTGCGGCGTTGGGGGCAGTCGTTGGGGAATAGGGAATAAATGGGAGTCTCAGAGGCCAAAAGAGCCCCTATTCCACTGCAACTTCATGGGGGCATGCGACAATGCCATCGGAAAACGTTTGTCATCCTTGGGGGTCTGTTTATGCTGTACGAGTTTTGTGCCGAGAACTTTGAACGGGTGCCGGCGGCCATTACGGCCGGTGCGGGACGCATTGAGCTGTGCGACAACCTTGCCATGGGTGGCACCACGCCTTCGGCCGGCGTTATCAGCGCTACGACCAACTATGCCCACGAGCACGATGCACGGGTGATGTGCATGATCCGTCCGCGTGGCGGCGACTTTCACTACAACCAGGACGAGCTGCGCATGATGGAGATGGACTTGGGCCTTGCCGTGAGTGCGGGCGTTGACGGCTTGGTCTTTGGCTGCTGCAAACCCTGCGCTGGCGGATGGGCACTCGACGAGCTCACGCTTGGCGCCCTCGTGATGGCTGCGGGCTGCGCGACCGAGGAGTGCAAGCGCGAGCCCATCGACATCACCTTCCACATGGCTTTCGACCAGCTCTCACCCGAGGCTCAGCTCGACGCGATTGACACGCTCGCCGACTGCGGTATCACACGCATCCTGACGCATGGTGGCGCTGCCGGTACGCCAATCGAGGACAACTTCGAAAACCTGGCCCGCTTGATCGAGTATGCGGGCGATCGCTTGACCATCCTTCCCGGCGGCGGCATTTCCACGGCCAACCGCGATACCGTGGCGGCGGCACTGGGCGTCTCCGAGCTCCATGGCACCAAGATCGTGCCGCTGGAGGTATAACCCGTGGCGCTGGTATTTGACGTTCAGCAGGCGAACGGTAAGCCCGACGACAACCGTCGTCCCGGCACCGCGTGCCCCTTTTGCGATACCGAGGAACTCGCCAATATCATCCGGCGCGACGGTGACTGCATCTGGCTCGAGAATAAGTTCAAGACCCTGCGCGCCACCCGTCAAACTGTGCTGATCGAGTCGGCCGACCACGATGCAGACCTGGTGACCTATGCGCCGGACGAGCTGCACCATGTGATGCGGTTTGCCCTGGGTTGCTGGCAGCAGATGATCGATTCGCAACAGTATCGCAGCGTCCTTATGTACAAGAACAAGGGCCCTCTTTCGGGCGGTAGTCTCGTTCATCCGCACATGCAGATTGTGGGTTTGGAGCAGGAAGATGGCTATGCTTCGCTGACTTCCGCCAATTTCGAAGGCATCAATGTCTGGCAACAGGGGAGAATCTCGGTCAACATCTCAACCGAACCGATCATGGGGTTCTTTGAGATCAACGTTTCAGCCCCGCAGGGAATCGCCGCCAGCGATGGCGCGCGAGACCAAGTCGAGGCGGATCTCTTCGCCGATGCGATCCAGGTAGCTTTGCGCTATATCCTGAACGAGCACCACGGTGGTCGCGCAGAGTCGTACAACTTGTTCTTCTATCGCCTGGGCGGTCGGACCATTGCCAAGGCGCTACCGCGTTGGGTGGTTTCGCCCTACTTTGTCGGCTATCGTTTGGCCCAGGTCAATGCCGAGACGACGCTCGATATCGATGCTGAGCGCCTGCGCGCGCATCTGGAAACGCTCGTATAGCAAGACTAACACCCGCGTAATGCGGACAGCCTAGCGTGTCATGGCGTCGCGACCGGCCTCGACGCGCTTGCGTTGGGCGGCGCGCTCCTCGCCGGTCAGACGCTCAAAGAGGTGCCCGATAACCGAGGCGAGCACCTGCTGAAACAGCGTGCCGCACATGACGGGAAACACGACCTCGCCGGGAAAATACTGTGTGGCGATGACGGCGCCCGAAGAGATATTGCGCATGCCGCAGGTAAAGCACATGGTGGTCGTCTCGCTATACGGCAGGTGCAACGCGCGGGCGACCAGAATGCCCACGACAAAACCGCTGATGGCGAAGACCAAAATAAAGAGAGCGACTTCCAGGCGCATCGCGTTCATGTGCAGCACGTACTCGCTCATGGCGGTGGAGTTGGACGCGATGACGCCCATCATCATAAATTTGCAGGCGGGCGAGAGCGCGGAGGAGAGTTTCTCGTGTCCCCAGCCGCGCGTAAGTTCGTTGATTACGATGCCAAGGATGGCGGGGATGGCAATCATAAAGGCCATGTTCTGCATCATGCTCGGAACATCGATTGCGACGGTGGCGCCCAGCAGGAGCTTGAGCGTGAGCGGAATCGTCACGGGCGATATAACCGAGGACGTCAGGATGATGGTGAGTGCGAGTGGGCCGTTGCCGCCAAACATGCTGATCCACATAAAGGCAGTGACTGCCACGGGTACGCTGTACTCGATCACGATGCCGCAGACAAGGTTGGGGTTGGAGCCAAAGAACAGTGAGCCCATGGCATAAGCTGCTATGGGAATAAGCACCGCCGAGACGAGCAACGCCAAGACCAGGTGCAGCGGACGGCGGAACACCTCGGCCACCTGGTGAAAGGTGTTACTGAGTGCACCCTGAAACGTCATAAAGGCAAACAAGGTGGGAACGATGGGCTTGAGAACGCCGATCTGCTGAGGAAAGAGCACGCCGAGCGCCACGCAAATCGGAACGATGATCTGCATGTGCCCCGCGAGAAACTTACCCAGTCCAACCCATTGCTTCATATGCTCTTGTGACTCCCTATGCCCGTGAATCCGTTTGAATGGATATGCTAGACGCTCGCATGCGTCCGTACGGCTGAAACGCCCGATTATTTCGAGGGTATTACCGGCATCGTTTACCGAAACCGCGGTGTGCTGCGGCGATTTGCGTCCGCGCTGCACGGTATAATAAATCCGTTCAACAGATCTGCCTGCCGAAGCGGGTATACACAGAGGACTCATCGCTATGAACCGTGAGAGGTATCGCGGCGACCTGCCCCTATCGGGGGTGGGCGCCTATGTCATCGCTTAAGACGACGCATCGCTGGGCGGTCGCTCAGCAAAAACCCGAGCTCGAAAAGGAGCTTTCGGCTGGTCTGGGCATACCCGGGCTGGTGGCGCGCATTATGGTTGCGCACGGCATTACATCCATCGAGGAAGGCCAGCTTTTTTTGACGCCTTCGCTCGATCGCGACTGGGCAGACCCGCTCGTTATTCCAGGTATGTCGGTTGTTGCCGACCGCGTTGAGCGTGCCGTTCGCAACTGCGAGCGTATCGCCGTCTTTGGCGATTTTGACGTTGACGGTATTACATCGACTTGTCTGTTGACCGAGGCGCTGCGTGCGTTTGGCGCCAACGTCACACCCTTTATTCCTCATCGCTTTGATGAGGGCTATGGTCTTTCGCGTGCGGCGCTCGACCGCGTCAACGAGCTCGCTCAACCCAACCTGATCGTGACCGTCGATAACGGTATCGCTGCCAAGGAAGAGGTTTCCTATCTGGAGAGCTTGGGAATCGATTTGGTGGTCACGGACCATCACGAGCCGTCCGATCAGGTGCCGCAGGGCGTGCCCTTGACCGACCCTAAACTCGAGGATGAGGGTCCCTCACGCGAACTTGCCGGTGCCGGCGTGGCGCTCAAGCTGGTGCAGGTTCTGGGTGAGCGTCTGGGCAAGCCTTCGTATTGGCGTTCGTTGGTAGAGGTCGCGGCGCTGGGCACCGTGTCCGACATGATGCCGCTCACGCCCGAGAATCGCGCGCTGGTCGCTGAGGGCATCCAACAGATGCGCGTGACTTCCCGTCCCGGCTACATCGCACTTGCCGCGCTTGCCAAGGCTGACCTGTCCGCCATTACGGCAGACGGCCTGTCGTTCTCGCTCATCCCGCGCCTGAATGCCGCCGGCCGTATGGCTGATCCCAAGCTGGCGCTCGACCTACTGCTTGCCCACGACCCCATCGAAGCGAGCGCGCTTGCCGCCGAGCTCGAGGAAATCAATCGCCAGCGACGCGAGATTGAAGCCGATCTCACACGCGATGCCATGGCAAAGGTCGAGGAGACCTATGACGGTGGGCGCGCGATTGTCGTGGGCGGCGAGGGCTGGCACGAGGGCGTTAAGGGCATCGTGGCGAGCCGTCTCACCAACCGTTATCACGTTCCCGCGCTGCTATTTTCCATCGAGGGCGGCATTGCGCGCGGTTCGGGCCGCTCGGTGGGCAAGATCAATTTGTTCGATGCTGTTGAGCGCTGTTCTGACCTGCTGATTCGTCGCGGCGGGCATGCCGGTGCGGTGGGTGTGACCATCGAGGCATCCAAGCTCGATGAGTTCCGCCGTCGCCTTTCGGCCGTGCTATCGGAGCTTCCCGCCGAGGACTTTGAGGACACTGACGAGGTTGCCGCCACCGTTGACCTCTCCGAGCTAAATATCGAGACCATCGAGCAGATTTCCCGTCTTGAGCCGTTTGGCCAGAGCAATAAGGTGCCGCTTCTGGCCGCCGAGGGCGTGACGATGTGCGATCGCGCCGTCGTGGGCAAAACCGGCGAGCACATGCGCTTTGTGGCGACCGATGGCGCCGCGAGCGTGCCGGCCATCATGTTCCGCGTGCCGCAGATCGATAGGCTCATCAATTGCGACAGCGCCGTCGACTTGGTGTTCGAGGCCGTGGCCGAACATTGGCAGGGACGCGTGAAGCCCAAGCTCATGATTAAAGATGTCTTGGCGCGCGATACCACGGCGCCCAATATCGACGATCCGGCATGTGAGCTTCGCCGCGGCGTTCAACCGGCGGATTCTGGCCTGCGCCTGGAATCGCGTAAACGCGAGACGCTCGCCCAGCTTTCTTATACCGAGCTCACGCGCTCGCTTATCCATAGCTTTATTGGCTCGAACCAGCCGCATCGCGCGCAGGTCGAGGCACTCGACGCGCTCGCCGACCACCAGAGCGTTTTGGCCGTTATGGGGACGGGGCGTGGCAAGTCACTCATCTTCCATGTTCACGCCGCGCGCGAGGCGGTCCTTCGTGGGCGTGCGAGCATCTTTGTCTATCCGCTGCGTGCGCTCGTTGCCGACCAGGCCTATCACCTCTCATCGACGATGGCTGCGCTCGGCATTGGCGTGGGCGTGTTGACCGGCGAGACCGTGGAGGCAGCGCGCGATGACGTGTTTGCCGGCCTGGCTTCGGGCCGCACCGGCATCGTGCTCACGACGCCTGAGTTCCTGTCTATTCACCGCGACCGCTTTGCGCGCTCGGGGCGTATCGGGTTTGTCGTTATTGACGAGGCGCATCATGCCGGTCTTGCCAAGGGCGGCGACCGGAGCGCATACCTCGACATGCCCGATATCCTCAAGGCCCTGGGCGATCCGGTCGTTATGGCGGCGACGGCCACCGCGACGGCTCCGGTCGTTGCGGAGCTTGCCCGCGTGCTGCCGATTACCCGTACGGTGGTCGACGAGACCGTGCGTGAGAACTTGCAGCTCGAGGACGACCGCGATCTTGCGAGCCGCGAAAACCGCCTGGTGTCCATCGTCGCGACGGGGGAGAAGACCGTCATCTACGTCAACTCGCGCGACCAGTCTGTGGCGCTTGCCAGGACGCTTCGGAAGCGGGTGCCCGACTGTGCGACCCGTATCGCGTTCTATAACGCCGGGCTTGCGCGTTCCGACCGTCGTCGCGTTGAGGAGGCGTTTCGAGACGGGGGTCTCAGCTGTATCGTTTCGACCTCTGCTTTCGGCGAGGGTGTCAACCTGCCTGACATCCGCCACGTCGTGCTTTACCACATGCCGTTTGGTGCCATCGAATTTAACCAGATGAGTGGCCGTGCCGGTCGCGACGGGCAGCCTGCCGTGATTCACCTGCTCTATTCGTCGCGCGACGCCCGCATTAACGAGCGCCTGCTCGACTGCTATGCGCCCGAACGAGACGAGCTCGTCACGCTCTATCGCGCGCTGCAGACCATGTGGCGCTCCAACCGCGGCAAGACCGGGGACGATTCCTTTAGCGCGAGCGATATCGATATCGCGCAGATGTGCCTTGCCATCGATGCTCGCACGCCGGTCGACGAGCGCTCGGTGGAAAGCGGCCTGGGAATCTTCGAAGAGCTTGGTTTCTGTCGCGTTTCGGGGTTTGACGACACCCGTCGCATCGCGATGGTCGAAAACCCCGGCCGCGTGCAATTGAGCAGGTCGATTCGCTATTTGGAGGGCTTGCGCTCGCGCATGGAGTTCTCGGCTTTCCGGAGTTGGGCGCTCGATTCGTGCGCTTCTGATATGCTAGCCAAAGTTAACCGCCCGATCGTACCGCGGGCTTAGGGGAAGGGGACCTCGATGGATGCCGCAGCCCGTACCGCCCATGATTCCGCTCTCCAGCCTTTTTCGGAGATGGAGCACTATAAGCATGCCGATGAGCTGCCGCCCGAGATTATGGCGGACAGCTACGACAAGCTGGAGCGCCTGTGCCTCAAATATATGAATGAGGATGACTTCTCTAAGGTGGAGCAGGCCTACTGCTTTGCCGCCGAGAAGCACTGCAACCAAAAGCGCCGCTCGGGCGAGATGTACATTAACCATCCCGTCGAAGTCGCCATCATTTTGGCCGATCTCAAGATGGACTGCGATGTGGTGTGCGCCGCGCTGCTGCACGATACCGTCGAGGATACCGAGACCTCGCTTGCCGATGTTTCCGGCTTATTTGGTGATACTGTGGCGGAACTCGTTGACGGTGTGACCAAGCTCACTAACATCGAGGTCGACAGCATGGACGAGAAGCAGGCGCTCACGCTGCGCAAGATGTTCCTCGCTATGTCCAAGGATATCCGTGTCATCATCGTTAAGCTTGCCGACCGTCTGCACAACATGCGCACCCTTGCAGCCCTGCGTGAGGACCGTCGCCTGTTTAAGGCTCGCGAGACCATGGACGTGTATGCTCCCTTGGCCGACCGTCTGGGCATGAGCTCCATTAAATGGGAGCTCGAGGACCTGTCCTTCTTCTACCTTGAGCCCGACGCCTACCAGCGCATCGCGCGCATGGTGGCGGAGTCGCGCGAGGTCCGTGAACGCTATCTGGCCGAGACCATCAAGACGCTCACCGACGAGCTCAACCGCATTGGCCTGGAGGACTTCCAGATCAACGGCCGTTCCAAGCACTATTGGTCCATCTACCAAAAGATGAAGCGCAAGGGCAAGGAATTCTCCGAGATCTACGACCTGGTGGCACTGCGCGTCATCACGCATTCGGTGCGCGATTGCTACTCCACGCTCGGCGCGGTGCACACGCTGTGGCACCCCATGCCCGGTCGCTTTAAAGACTATATCGCCATGCCCAAGGTCAATAACTACCAGTCGCTCCATACGACGGTTATCGGTCCCACGGCCCGCCCGCTCGAGATTCAGATTCGAACCTATGAGATGCATGAGCAGGCCGAGTACGGCATTGCCGCCCACTGGCTCTATAAGAAGTCGGGCGGATCGTCTGCGTCTAAGACCAATGATGCCCAGCGTCTGGACGACCAGATTAACTGGCTCAAACATTCGCTCGATTGGGCTGCGTCTGATGAGATCACCGACGCTAAGGAATACCTGCATTCGCTGAAGGTCGACCTCTTCGATCAGGAGATCTTCGTCTTTACGCCCAAGGGCGAGGTCATGGCACTTCGTGCCGGCTCCACGCCGCTCGACTTTGCCTACGCCGTTCACACCGAGGTGGGAAATCACTGCGTCGGCGCTAAGATCAACGGTGCGGTGGCCCCGCTCACGCACGAGATCAAGACGGGCGACCGCGTTGAAATCCTGACCAACAAGAGTTCCAAGCCGTCGCGTGATTGGCTCAAGATTGTCAAGACCCCTTCGGCCAAGTCCAAAATTCGTCGCTACTTTGCTGCTGCGACCAAGGACGATGACGCCGCCGCCGGTCGCGATATTCTGGCCAAGGATCTTCGCAAGCGCGGGTACGGTATTTCCACGCCGCGCTCGACGCGCGCGCTCAATGCCGTTGCGGAGCAGTTTAACTACAAACAGCTCGAAGACCTGTTCGCGGCAGTTGGTGCCGGCAAGGTTGCCCCGCGCGCTGTGGCCAACAAGGTCGAGCAGATCTTAGACCCCAAGCCCGAGGAGCAGCTCACCAAGGCCGCGGCAATCGCCGAAGTTGTTAAGCAGCCGGCTCGTGGCTCTAATCGCAAGCCGCAGAAGCGTGGCAAGAACGCCAGCAACGGCATTATCGTCAAGGGCGAGAGCAACAGCGGCCTGCTGGTTCGTCTGGCACATTGTTGCAACCCTGTGACGGGTGACGACATCGTAGGCTTTATCACGCGTGGACGCGGCGTCTCAGTGCACCGGGCCAACTGCCCCAACGTCAAGGGCCTCATGGAACACCCCGAGCGCATGATTGACGTCGAGTGGGACGGCGCTGCCGACACCCTCTTCCAGGTCGAGATTGTGGTCGAGTGCCTGGACCGCATGGGCCTGCTCAAGGACGTGACTATCGCCATCGGAGATGCGGGTGGCAATATTCTTTCCGCTGCCACGTCGACCAACCGTGAGGGAATTGCAACCCTTCGTTTTATGGTCGAGATTTCGGACGCGAGCGGTTTGGATCCGTTGCTGGCCTCTATCGGCAGCGTTGATTCGGTCTACGATGCGCGCCGTCTCATGCCCGGCGAGGGCGGGGCTCAGCTTAAGCGCCGTGTGTAGGCTGGCAAGCGCGCAACATTATTGATACTGGCTACGTTCGAGGCATCGTTTGGTGCCTCGACGCTTATAGGAGGAGAAACGCACGCATGGGCGCTATGGCTTTGGATTTAACCCCTCGGGGTTCGGTTTCAATTGAGGCGCTTGTAAACGGTCCTATTCAGACCAACAGCTATGCCGTGATTTCAAGCGGCGAGTGCCTCATCGTCGACCCCGCCTGGGAAGGCGGGCGCCTTGTGGAACATATCCAGGCCGAGCATCCCGAGGTGCGCGTGCTCGGCTCCGTCTGCACGCACGGCCACGCCGACCATGTTGGCGGTGTTGCCGGAGTGCGAGCGGCCGTTGGCGGTAGCGCTCTGTATGAGTTGTGCGCCAAGGACGTAGCGGTGACGCGAACGAATATCGAGGAGCAGCGTGTCATGTGGGGTATCGAGACGGCGGATCCCGGCGAGCCGACGCGTCTGCTTGCCGAGGGCGATGTGGTCGAGTTCGGCAACGCCTGCTTGCAGGTGATCGAGACTCCGGGGCATACGCCGGGGGGCATTGTTCTGTTTGCCGCAACAGAGCAAGGAAATATTGCTTTTGTGGGTGACACGCTGTTCCCCGGCAGCCACGGCCGCACCGACCTTTCCGGCGGAGACGAGGCCGCAATCGTTCGCTCTCTCTCCAAGCTCGCTCGGCTGCTACCGCCAGATACCGTTTGTCTGACGGGTCACGGTGATTCGACAACCATGGAGCGCGAGCTCGCGCAGAATCCGTTCATGCATTTCTAGGGCTTTATTGCTTCCCAAAACACGAGGACCGCCAAATCGTCAAGGGATTTTTCTCCCATGGGTCGATTCTGTGGGACAAACGGTCAAAAATTGTCTGCTTGAACGATATTCGTGAACAAACGAACGTTTATGCTCGGTTATGCCGTGGTAGAATCACAGGCGTTATCGGAGCAACCTTACAGGAGGTTTCTTTTATGCTCGTCAACGCAGCAGACATGCTCAAGAAGGCCGAGGCCGGCAAGTACGCTCTCGGTGCCTTCAACACCAACAACCTCGAGTGGACCCTGGCTATTCTCCAGGCCGCCGAGGAGGCCAAGTCTCCGCTGATCCTTCAGTGCACCGCTGGTGCCGCTAAGTGGATGGGCGGTTTCAAGGTCTGCGCCGACATGGTTAAGGCTGCCGTCGAGGCCACGGGCGTTACCGTTCCCGTCGCCCTTCACCTCGATCACGGTTCTTACGAGGACTGCTTCAAGTGCATCGAGGCCGGCTTCACGTCCATCATGTATGACGGCTCTCACGAGGAGACCTTCCAGCTTAACCTCGACCGCACCAAGGAGCTCGTTGAGCTTGCCCACTCCAAGGGCATGTCCATCGAGGCCGAGGTCGGCGGCATCGGCGGCACCGAGGACGGCGTGACCTCCAACGGTGAGCTTGCTGATCCTGCTGAGTGCAAGCAGATCGCTGACCTGGGCGTCGACTTCCTTGCCTGCGGCATCGGCAACATCCACGGTGTGTATCCCGCCGACTGGGCTGGTCTTTCCTTCGAGCGTCTGAGCGAGATCAAGGCTCAGACCGGCGATCTGCCCCTCGTTCTGCACGGTGGTACCGGCATCCCCGAGGATCAGATCAAGAAGGCCATCTCCCTGGGCATCTCCAAGATCAACGTCAACACCGACCTGCAGCTTGTCTTCGCTGCCGCCACGCGTGAGTACGTTGAGGCTGGCAAGGATCAGCAGGGCAAGGGCTATGACCCCCGCAAGCTCCTGAAGCCTGGTCGCGAGGCCATTGTTGCCCGCACCAAGGAGCTCATGGAGGAGTTTGGCTCCGTCAACAAGGCGTAAGCGTCGCTAAACTTCCCACCGGAAGCCCCGTCTCCCTACACTGTTCCCTTTGCGCTCACCTGGCTTCGCCAGAAGTCGCGCCAAGGAAACAGTTCCGGGGGACGGGGCTTCCTTCGTTTAACGCCGCAGGGTTACGAGTCTGAATTATTTATTTGACTACCGTTCGGCGGTGTTGATGGCTCCCTTGTAGGGGCTTTCTTTTTATCTCGCTACAATGGGCTTCAAGCGTTCTAGTGACTTGGAGTTTCGGTATGGCTGTTATTAATGTGCTGCCTTCGGATGGGAAGGTTATTGACGAGGGTCCTGTTGGTTGTTCTGTTGATGTTTGCTGTGATGACTTTCGTCATCTCGATATTGGACTGCCGCCCGAGATTCTTCGACTCAAGGACGCTGGATATTTGACGCAGGCTGTTGCGGCTTGTGACCGTCTTTTGGGGCAGAATCCTGAGCCTTCTCTGGCAGCCTGCGTCCGTGCCGAGCGGTATCGCATGCTCGAGACTCCGCTTCATTTTTCGGTGCCGCGTGATCGAGCCATTGCGATGATTCGCGAGGAGTGGCCAGAGTTTACCGAAGAGCAGTTTGACGATCTGATTGATCGCAAGCGTATTGACTGGCGCTTTATCGATGGCGAGCTGTTCGTTCTCGATAACTTCCTCAATTCGCTTCGCGTGTATCCCAAAGAGGTCCCCGGCATGCGTCCCGATCCTGCGGACGGAATTGCGCTACGCAACCAGATGCTCAAGGAGATGGAATCGCAGAATGGGCTGTCTCGCGTCATTACCCTTAAGGCGTCCGTGTCTGTCCCCGGTGCTCTTGAGGGGGAGGCCGTTCGCGCGTGGCTTCCCGTTGCTGCCGCCTGCCGTCAACAGTCTCAGGTCGAAGTTCTCGATATGACGCCGGAGGGGCATGTTGCCCCCGAGGATGCGCCAGCACGCACCGCCTCATGGTGTTCTTCGACCGATCGCTCGTTCTCGGTATCCTATCGTTATCACATTAATGCTGCCTATTGCGACATTTATGGAGGTGCGCTGCCCGAACGCCCGTGCATGGATGCACCGCTGCCCGAGGACGCTTCCGAGGACCGACCGCACATCGCGTTTACGCCGTATCTGCGTCAACTGACGGCGCGCATCATGGACGGGCTCGTCGATCCGCTCGATCGTGCCCGGGCTATCTATGATTATCTGACACAACATATCGACTATCGATATCAGCCACCGTATCTGCTTCTGGGTTCAATTGCCGATGACTGCGCGCATTCACTTCGTGGGGATTGCGGCGTTATGGCGCTCACGTTTATCACCATGTGCCGTATTGCCGGCGTGCCCGCTCGTTGGCAGAGTGGCCTGTACGTTGCGCCCGACTCGGTGGGGCCGCATGACTGGGCGGAGTTCTATACGCCGCAGACTGGTTGGCTAAACGCGGACGTTTCATTCGGCTCTTCTGCTCGAAGGATGGGAGAAGAGTGGCGTCGCCGCCATTATTTTGGCAATCTCGATCCGTGGCGTATAGTGGCCAACAATCGATTCCAGGCTGAATTCGAGCCCGCTTTCGACGGTATGCGCGAGGATCCCTATGATAACCAGATGGGCGAGGCCTCGGTTGACGGACGCGGGTGCCGCCAGCGCGAGATGCTTCGCACGGTCGAACTCATCGAAATGCTCGAAGTTCCATTTTCGAGCTAATCGGCAGAAAGCTGTGATAAACTAACTCACGCATTACGTGCCCGAGTGGCGGAATTGGCAGACGCAGTGGACTCAAAATCCACCGTTGGCAACAACGTGCGAGTTCGAGTCTCGCCTCGGGCACCATACATGCAAGTGAGCGTTCAAGGGGGTTGCGGCCTCCTTTTTCGTGTCGAACTCGCGTGAGCGCGCGGAGCGTTAAGCAAACAGGCCTGAGGCCTGTTTGTAGCGGAGCGTGGCGAGGGCGCCATGCGCCCGAAGCCCGGGGCTTCGCGAAGCGAAGGCCCTTCGAGTCTCGCCTCGGGCACCATACATGCACCTGCGCTTCAAGGGGGCTACGGCCTCCCTTTTTCGTGTACGTAATGTGATAACGCGCTGCGCGTGTTATTATCCACAAGGCGTTGTTCCCGCAATGCCCTAAAGAGGAACCCGAGGGTTCCCACCTTTTGGCGCCAATGAGCAGCTGACTGGTCATACAACTTAGATTCTCTTCCTCATATCGAGGATGTCTATGTGTACGACCTGGTTGCAAAGAAGCGCCGGGTTATTTTTTTATGAATGGAGGTAGGGAAAATAGCTAAGTCTGATGACACCCGCATCAACGACGAGATCACTGCATCTTCGTGCCGTTTGATTGGCGTCGATGGCTCTCAACTCGGCCTGTTCGCCATCCGCGATGCCCAGCGCGTCGCCGACGATCAGGGTCTCGACCTGGTCGAGATCGCTCCCAACGCGGAGCCGCCGGTCTGCAAGGTCATGGACTACGGTAAGTTCAAGTACCAGCAGGCCATGAAAGCCAAGGCTGCTCGTAAGAACCAGTCCAAGGTCGAGGTTAAGGAAATGAAGTTCCGACCCAAGATCGACGTTGGCGACTACGAGACCAAGAAGGGCCACGTTCTGCGTTTCCTCAAGAAGGGCGCACGCGTTAAGATCACCATCATGTTCCGCGGCCGTGAGATGGCTCACCCGGAGCAGGGTCTTAACGTTCTCGAGCGTCTCGCCGAGGATCTTAAGCCTTACGCTACGGTCGAGTCCAAGCCTAAGATGGAAGGCCGTAACATGCTTATGCTGCTCGCCCCGATTAAGGGCGCCTTTGATGAGGATAAAGCGGCAAGCGATACCAAGTAACTAGTGTTCTGTAACCGATTAAGGAGTATTTCATGCCTAAGATGAAGTCCCACAGCGGCACCAAGAAGCGTTTCCGCAAGACTGGTACCGGCAAGCTTATGCGCGCCAAGGCTTTCAAGAGCCACATCCTGAGCAAGAAGTCCACCAAGCGTAAGCGTGGCTTCCGTCAGGAGACCGAGATCGCCGCTGCCGACCGCAAGGTCATCAAGTCGCGTCTCGCCTAAGTTCGCGTTCCCGTTTTTCGTTTAACCGTCTAGGAGTTGATAGAACATGGCACGTATTAAGCGCGCTGTTGCCGCCAAGAAGAAGCGCCGTACCGTTATGCACCGTGCGAAGGGTTACTACGGTGCCGCTTCGCGTACTTACAAGCATGCTAAAGAGCAGGTCCAGCACTCCCTGCAGTATCAGTACCGTGACCGCCGCAATAAGAAGCGCGAGATCCGTTCTCTCTGGATCACCCGTATCAACGCTGCTGCTCGTCTGAACGACATCTCTTACTCTCAGTTCATGCACGGCCTGAAGGTCGCCGGTATCGAGCTCGACCGCAAGGTCCTGGCTCAGATGGCTTACGAGGACATCGAGTCCTTCAACGAGCTGGCTACCATCGCCAAGAAGGCTCTCGAGGCCTAATAGATTCTCTTGAATCGCTAGGGGAGTGTCGCGCTGTGCGCGGCGCTCCCTCTTTTTAAAGGCTTTAGCCTGTGCGGGGCGCGCAGCGCGCCGCATCAGAAACCACCCGCTATGCGGGTGGGGCCAAACGGCTTTACAAAGCCGCC
>CABQJJ010000011.1 GCA_902464485.1 uncultured Collinsella sp.
TCTCCAGGCAGAACATCTCAACGTGCTCGGAGCCCAGGCGGCAGGCGTTGCGGGCCACGTCGATGGCCACGTTGCCGCCGCCCACCACGATGGTGCGGCCGGGCAGCGCGTCGATCTTGCCGCTGTTGACCTCACGCAAAAAGTCGACGGCCACGGTCACGTCCTCGGCGTCCTCGCCTGGAATACCGGCAAGGCGTCCGCCCTGGCAGCCAATAGCCACATAAAAGGCCTTAAAGCCCTGCGCGCGCAGCTCGTCGAGCGTCACATCGCTGCCGACCTCCACGCCATAGCGGAACTCGGCACCCATTAGGCGAATGACCTCGACCTCGGCCTCGATCACGTCTTTCTGCAGTTTAAAGCTGGGAATGCCATAGGTGAGCATGCCGCCCGGGCGCTCGTTCCTCTCGAACACGACGGGTTTGTAGCCCTTCTCGGCCAGATAGAAAGCGCAGGACAGACCGGCCGGGCCGGCGCCGATGATGGCGATCTTCTGCTCGAAGCCGCCGGCACGCGTCGGCGTCACCACAGGCGGGATATAGCGGGTCGCGGCATCCAGGTCGCGCTGGGCGATAAACTTCTTGACCTCGTCGATGGCCACGGCGGCGTCCACGCGCCCACGGGTGCAGGCGTCCTCGCAGCGGCGGTTGCACACGCGACCGCAGATTGCAGGCAGCGGGTTCTCGCGTTTGATGAGCGCCAGCGCCTCGTCATAGCGACCCTGCGCCGCGAGCTTTAAGTAGCCCTGAACGGCGACATGTGCGGGGCAGGCCGTCTTGCAGGGTGCGGTACCGGACTCGTGCGTCTCGATACGGTTATCGTTGCGGTAGTTGGGCGACCACTTGGTGTGGTCCCATTTGGTGGCATCGGGCAGCTCCTGGCGCGGATACTCGGGCACCTGTCCGCCGGCCTTTTTGCTGCAGAGCTTCTGGCCGAGCTTGGCGGCACCGGCAGGGCACACCTCAACGCAGCGACCGCAGGCCACGCACTTGTCCTTCTCAACCTTGGCGACATAGGCCGAGCGCGACAGGTTGGGCGTATTGAACAGCTGCGAGGTGCGCAGGGCATAGCACACGTTGACGTTGCAGTTGCAGATGGCAAAGATCTTGTTCTCGCCGTCGATATTGGTGATCTGGTGCACAAAGCCGTTGTCCTCGGCCTGGCGCAAGATGTCGTAGACCTCCTCGCGCGTCACATAGTGGCCGCGGTCGGTCTCGACCACGTAGTCGGCCATATCGCCCACGGCAATGCACCAGTCGGCGGGATCATCGGCGCAGCCCTCGCCCATCACACGACGGCTCGCGCGGCAGCTGCAGGTGCTGGCGGCATACTTGCCGTCGTATTTGTCGAGCCAATGCTCGATATGCTCAATCGGCACCGAGGTGCTCGTGGCGTCGATGGCCTTCTCGACCGGAATGACATGCATGCCGATACCGGCGCCTCCGGGCGGCACCATCGGCGTGGCCTTCGACAGTGGCCCCTTGGACGCCTGCTCAAAGAACTTGGCGTAGACCGGATGCTCCTCGAGCTGGCTCACGCGCATGTTGAGAAACTCGGCGGAACCCGGCACCAGCATGGGCAGCACCCACTGCTTGGCGCGCTCGGGGTTTTCCCAGTTGTACTCGAGCAAGCCCGTGTAGCTCATGTCGTCGAGCATCTTCTCGATATCGGCCTCGGGCATACCGGTGATCTTGACCATCTCGGGCAGCGTATAGGGACGGCGCATCTTCATCTTACAGAGCACCTCGGCCTGCTCGTCGGTCGCGGCCTCGGCAAACGACCAGTACTCGTAGCCCAGCAGTTCGTCGCGGTGCAACAGGCGGTTGGTGCAATGCTCGCACAGTTTGACGATGGCCTCGCGCGGATGCTCCGGCAGCGGCGGCACAAACTCCGCGCCGATATCGGGCTCGGTGTAGCTAATCCCCGGTCCGTTGAGAATCATGGTCGTCCCTTCTCTTGCCGCAGCCCAACAGGCATGCGGCACCCCTCTTTATATGGGCCCGACATGCCCCCATGCCGTTCACCCGTTATTGTTGACATTGTGTCAAAAACAGTATTGACGAACCGTCAACAATATTCAAGACTGTTAGGCGAACGGTCGGACCCAAACGGACGAAAGGCGGCAAGCGCATGAGCGATAACGCAGCGGACACCCCTGTGGCCGACGCCGCCCCCGCGCACGACAGCGCGGCAAAGCGCCTGACGGGCGACGAGCGCCGTCGCGAGATTCTCGCCGCCGTGCGCACCGTGAGCTCCGAGCTGGGCGTGTCGCATCTTTCGGTATCGGCCGTGACCAAACGAGCCGGCTGCACACGCTCGCTGTTCTACCACTATTTTGCCGATATGGACGCTGCCGTCACCGCCGTCATGGACGAAGCGATCGACGGCTTTATCGCCGAGCTCGAGCAGTGGAATGCCAGCCGCACGATCGGCGACATCGAAGGCGCACTCGACACCGTCGCACCGCTTTTTAAGCACCTGGTCGTGAGCGGCCACGAGTTGCCGAGCACCCTGACCTCGAGCAGCGGCGCGCTCTACGGCGGCTTTCTGCACAACGTGGTTCAGCGCGTGGCTCAGTACATCTGCGACACCACCGTGGTGGACTTTGTCGCCCATCACGAGCTGCGCATCGACCATGTCTACGAAACGTTCTACACCCTCATCATGGGACTGTTGATGTATATCCGCACTCACCCCGATGTGCCCGACGAGACGGTCAAGGAGATTATCGCCTCGACGCTCCACATCGAGGGCTACACCGCCAAGTATCCCGAGCGCAAGCCCAGGAACTGACGCTATATGGCCAAACTGCCCGCGACAGAAGAGGGGGCGCGGGCTTGTGAAAGGAGAGCAGCATGCTGTTCGATGTTTGGGGTAGCGATACCCTTATCCACTGGGCCGGCTGGGCCATGGTCTTTATTGGCCTGATCGTGCTCAACGAGGTCGGCCGCCGCACCAAGCTGGGCGCGGCAATCATCTTTGGTGTGGCTCCGCTGGCGATGACCATCTACTGCATCGCCATCGCCATCGGCGTTTCGCAGGGCGCCGAGTGGGCGCTCACCAACCCCACCCATGTGTACCAGAACAGCTGGTTCCATTACGCCAAGGTATACGCGGCGCTGGCCGGTTGCTGGGGCTTCATTGCCATTAAGTACCAGTGGGGCAAGATCGGCAAGGCGCATTGGTTCCGCGCATGGCCGTTTGTGATCGTCGCCATCAACATCATGATCGCCGTCGTTTCCGACTTTGAGAGTGCCTATCACTTCTTTGTCCTGGGCGAGTCCACGTGGGTCACCTCCGAGGGCGCCACGCAGCTGGCCGGTTGGAACAACGTGTTCAACGGCATCGCCGGCATCATCAACATCTTCTGCATGACCGGTTGGTGGAGCGTCTACGCCTCCGAGGACAAGACCGACATGCTGTGGCCCGACATGACCTGGGTCTACATCATCGCCTACGATATCTGGAACTTCTGCTACACCTACAACTGCCTGCCCACCCACTCCTGGTTCTGCGGCTTTGCGCTGCTGCTGGCGCCCACCATCGCCGCCTTTATCTGGAACAAGGGCGGCTGGATCCAGAACCGCGCCTTTACGCTGGCCATTTGGTGCATGTTTGCCCAGGTGTTCCCCTACTTCCAGGAGGAGTCCATCTTTGTGACCCACTCCACGCTCGACCCCGGCGCCGCTACCGCGGTCTCGATTGCCGCGCTGATCGCTAACGTCGCCGCGATCATCTACATCGCCTATCGCGCCAAGAAGCTCGGCCGCAATCCCTACAAGCAAGATGTCTTTGAGGGCACCAGCGATTGGGAGAAGGCTACCGCCCGCCGCGCCAAGGTGGATTACGCGCACGCCGAGTAACGTGTTCGTCGCCCGCATTTGGATGCAGGCGTACTTAGTTGGCGCCGCAATCTTGCGTCATGCGCAGCCCCCGGAAAGCGATTCGACTGCTTTCCGGGGGCTTTTGCTGTTGCACGCGACCAAGGCGACAGAACCGGATTGTGGCCTGTCTTCGCCGTGAAATCGAATACTCAGATTAAATCGGCTGACATATCGTTCATCAGCTTTATATGGCTCAATTTTTGGGTACATTGTTGTCCCGATATTGAGCTTGGGGGATATATGAAAGATGAGACGATGGGCCAAGTGGATGCGGCCCAAGACGCAGAAGCGTGCGCCGAGGCTCTGGAGAGCCTAGACCGGATTTCGATTGACGAGATTGCGTTTGACGAAACGTTTATCGACGCGCTGGACGAAGCGCGCGAAGACGATTCGGGCGACGGTGAACAAGATGCAAACTGCGATGCCGATACCGAAGCAAGTGGCGAGGCAAGTGATGTCGACGCCGAAGCCGCCGGTAACGCCCGCAGCGATAGCGCCGACTCGGATGGCACCGTCCCCGATGATGCCGCGACCGAAGATGAGGGGAGCGTCAACGCTGAGGATGCGACGTCCCATTCCGAATCCAAGGCCAGCGACCAGCCGAGTACGGACTCCACCGAAGAAACCATGTTGTTCGGCAACGTGCCCGGCGACGAATCGCTCACCCGTGAGCTTCCCGGCCTGGGCTCCGCGCCGATCGTGGACGAGACCATCGCTATGGGCGGTATTCCCCTGCCCTCCGTTCCCTCGGCACACGAAGCCAAGGTCCGCCATCGCAAGATGTCGCCCAAGCGCCGCAACCTGATGGTGGCAGGCGTTGTTGCCGTCGCGCTCATCGCCGGCGGCGCGGGCTATGCGGCTTGGAACGGATACCAGCAAGAGCAGGCCGCCGTGGTTGCCGCAAACGCCCATACCATGATGTCGGTGCAAATTGGTGTACATGCCGCGGGGCTCGACTGCTCCACCGGCTCAAAGATCCCCGTACAGGTGAGTGGCCAGGACTCCGACGGCTCTTCTGTGAGCGAAACACTCTACGTTGACGAGCGCGGTCACGGCATCAAGCTGCTGCCCGGTGACTATACGCTCTCCATTGCCGCCTCCCCCATCGCGTCCGACGGCACCGTCTATACCGTGCCGACCACCAAGGCGCAGGTCACGATCAAGAGCGACGGACAGGACCTAAGCAGCCAGGCCGCCTTTAAGCTCAAGGTGCCTTCGGCCGACACGGTAACCGACGACCAGATCGATGCCGCCGCCAAATATGCCGAGGAGGGAGGCGCGAGCTCCGCCGCCACCGCCAAGGTGCTCCAGCAGGCGGCAACCGCACGGCGCGACGCCGCCGTCAATGCCGTGAGCGCGCAAAAGGCACAGGCGGCCCGTGATGCCGACGCCCGTCACAAGGCAACCGACCTCTACCAGCTCGATATCCCCGTCGAGTGGTACGGCAAGGTCGAGACTTGGCAAAATGGCAGCACGCTATGCATCTATCTTGCCGGCGACAGCGATACGCCGATTGTGACGCTCGTCGCGGTGCGCGAGGGCGAGAGCTTTACGCCCGATGAGGGCGATACGGTTTTGGGTGCGGCCAACCTAGGCGACGGTTATACCGTCTACGCCAGCGGCCCCGTCTATCCGTACGTGGTGCCCCAGACCATCAACGGACGGACGCAGAATCCCGTGTCAACCTACCCCATGGACACGGCCATTGAGCTTGTCGAGCTCACGACCGGCAACCGCTACACCTATAGCCAGATCAAGAACGTACTGGTCGGCAAAGACGGCAAGGCCAACGCCGCGACCAAACTCGAGACCGACTATCTCGCCCAGATTCTCCTGCCGAGCATCAAGGCCGAGGACTAGCGGACCACTGTCCTGGATAGCTAATAAAGCCCCGTCCCAAATTAGCTACCCCCGATTCTCGATTAGCCGGAAAGCAAGATTTATGCGTATCTTGATTAGTAGCTAAGCAAGTTTATCTGTTGCCGCTCCCCCGTCCCAAATGAGCTACTTAGCGCCAGGGGTCGGCTTCGAAGAGGGGCTCGCGCTCGGGGCGTCGGTCGCTGTAGGGGTCGTAACCGTCATCATCCTCGTTCTCGGCACGGATATAGGGGTCGCGCGGCTTGGGCGCCGGCTTGGACGTGGACTTGGGTGCCGGCACGCTTGTCTTGATCTCGTCTTTCATCTGCATATCTCCTTGCCGTGCAATCGTGTTCAACATCATCGATTGTCGCACGAAAAAGGGCGGCGGACCCCATTGGATCCGCCGCCCTTGGCGTTTAGAGACGACTGGCAGATTTTAAGGCATTGCCCAAAATCTACTCGGCGTCGGGGACCTCGTAGGTGGCCGCCGGCGTGCTGTCGCACACGACGGTAAAGCCGCCGTCCTTGTCGGCATCGACCGTCACCTGATCGCCCTCGCGCACCGTGCCGTCGATGATAGCGGCCGCGATGGCATCAACGACCTCGCGTTGCACCAGACGCTTGAGCGGACGGGCGCCAAAGACCGGGTCCAGGCCGCCCACGGCGAGCATCTGCTTGGCCGCCGGGGTGATGGCAAGCGTCATGCGCTCCTTGGCCAGACGTGCGCGGACGTCGGCGAGCTGAATATCGACGATCTTCTCGATCTGCGCCATGCCGAGCGGATGGAACACCACGATATCGTCGATACGGTTGAGAAACTCGGGGCGGAAGGTCTGAGCCATGGCGGCGTCGACCTGATGGCGCATCTCCTCCTCGTCCTTACCGGACAGATCGGCGATGGCCTTGGAGCCCACGTTGGACGTCATGATGATAATCGTGTTCTTGAAGGACACCTGGCGACCCTGGCCATCGGTCAGACGGCCGTCATCAAGCACCTGCAACAGCACGTTGAAGACATCCGGATGAGCCTTCTCCATCTCGTCGAGCAAGATCACGGAGTAGGGACGACGGCGCACGGCCTCGGTAAGCTGACCGCCCTCGTCGTAACCCACGTATCCCGGGGGCGCACCGATCAGACGCTGGACGCTGAACTTCTCCATGTACTCGGACATGTCGATACGTACGAGCGCGCGCTCGTCGTCGAACAGGCACTCGGCCAGCGCCTTGGCGAGCTCGGTCTTGCCTACGCCGGTGGGGCCCAGGAAGAAGAAGCTGCCGATGGGCTTGTCCGGGTCGGAGAGGCCCGCACGGCTGCGGCGCACGGCTGCGGCAACGGCGGAGACAGCCTCGTCCTGGCCGATGACGCGCTTATGCAGCTCGCCCTCCAGGCCCTTCAGCTTGTCGAGCTCGCCCTGCATCATCTTGGACACGGGCACGCCGGTCCAGGCACTCACGACCTCGGCGATCTCATCGGAGGTCACCTGTTCGTTGAGGCCCTCGCCGTCCTGCTGCTTTTGCGCCTCGAGCGCGGCCTCGGCATCCTGAATCTGCTGCTGCAGACCCGGAATCACAGAGTAGCGCAGCTCGGACGCACGGCCCAGGTCGCCGTTGCGCGTCGCGCGCTCCTCTTCGCTCTTGGCCTCGTCAAGCTGGCCCTTAAGCTCCTGCACGTGGTCGATGGCGTTCTTTTGGTTGAGCCAACCGGCCTTTTGCACGTTAAGCTTTTCCTGGACCTCGGCAATCTCCTGGCGCAGGGCCTCCAGACGCTCCTTGGAGGCGTCATCGGTCTCCTTCATGAGCGCCTGTTCCTCGATCTGCAGCTGGGTGAGCTGACGCGTGGTGGCGTCGATCTCGACCGGCATGCTGTCGAGCTCCATGCGCAGGCGGCTTGCGGCTTCATCGACCAGGTCGATGGCCTTGTCGGGCAGAAAGCGATCGGCGATGTAGCGATCGGAGAGATCGGCGGCGGCCACGAGCGCGCTATCGGTGATGTGCACGCCGTGGAAGATCTCGTACTTCTCCTTGAGGCCACGCAGGATCGAGATGGTGTCCTCGACGGTAGGCTCGCTCACCATAACGGTCTGGAAACGACGGGCGAGCGCCGCGTCCTTCTCGATGTACTTGCGGTATTCGTCGAGCGTGGTCGCGCCGATCGCGTGCAGGTCGCCACGGGCGAGCGCCGGCTTGAGGATGTTGCCGGCGTCCATGGAGCCCTCGGTGGCACCCGCGCCCACGATGGTGTGGAGCTCATCGATGAACAGGATGACCTTGCCCTCGGATTTTTGCACTTCTTTGAGCACGGCCTTTAAGCGGTCCTCGAACTCGCCGCGGTACTTGGCGCCAGCGACCAGCGCGCTCATGTCGAGCTCGATGAGGTCGCGGTCGCGCAGGGTGCTCGGCACATCGCCGGCCACGATACGCTGGGCGATGCCCTCGACGATGGCGGTTTTACCGACACCCGGCTCGCCGATGAGCACGGGGTTGTTCTTGGTGCGACGGGACAGGACCTGAATGGTACGACGGATCTCGTCGGTACGGCCGATGACCGGGTCGAGCTTGCCGGCGCGGGCTAGGTCGCAGATGTTGCGGCCGTACTGCTCCAGCGCCTCAAACTGGGTCTTGTCCTCGGCGGACGTCACGCGGTCATCGCCACGCAGCTCCTCGTAGACCTGCTCGACGCGCTCCTTGGTCACGCCGGCATCGCGCAGCACGCGGCCCGCCTCGCCCTTGTCCTCGGCAAGTGCCATCAGCAGATGCTCGGTCACTACAAAGCTGTCGCCCATCTTGGTGGCCTTCTTCTCGGCCTTTTCGATGACGCGGACGAGCTCGTTGGACAGGCCCATCTGCTGGCCCTCGCCCGAAACCTTGGGTGCGTGGTCGATGGCATCCTGCGTGGAGCGTGCGAGCTGGGCCGGGTCGGCACCGATGCGCTCGATAATCACGGAGATATTGCGCTCACCGGCACCGAGCAGGGCAGACAGCAGGTGAATCGGCTCCACCGCGCCGGCCTGCGCGTCAGCAGCCGTGCTCATGGCGGTCTGCAACGCCTCGCGCGACGTCATTGCCAGCTTATCGATTCTCATGGAATCACCTCTCTTGGGGTGGCCGCCCTACGGGGCGGCTTCACGTTGTTCGAGAAGTATTGTTGCCAGCTTTGCACGATCTTATACACAAATCTAAGTCTCTATATATAAGATTTTCTGAGTGATTGATGGATAGGGTACTGAGATGTCAGCCCGCCGCTACCCAGGCGCACTACCGTCTCGATCTGTAACATCTAGCAGCCATTTTTGATCCTAGATGTTACAGATCGAGACGAATTGTTCAGCGGCAACCGTTTGTCTCAATCTGTAACATCTACTCGGCAAATTAAGGTCTAACTGTTACAGATCGAGACAAACAGAAGACACCCGAATCGAAAATCTAAATCTGTAACACCAGGCCCACTTTTAGCGGCCAAGATGTTACAGATTGAGACGAATCGAGCCGCCACAAAGGTGCCTGCCCCTTTGTGGCGGTTTTCGACAAAAAGAAGCCGCCCCGATAACAGGGGCGGCTACAAGCAAGTCTATTTATTAGCGTCCCTCAAGACCCAACGAGAACGTCGCGGTAGCCCCGGCCACACCTTTCCCTCGGGCGACCCTCGCGAAGCGCGTGAGCACGAGGGAAAGGTGTAGCCGGGGCGTACAGCAGAGTTACTCGGCAGCGGCCTTGAACTTGTTGTAGTTGATCAGGCAGCCGGCCTTGACGATGGCGCGCTCCTCTGCCGTCATATCGGCAATGTAGAGCTCAATCTGCTCGACCGCACCATCGGCGCGCACCACGTAGGCGGCGATGTCCTTTAGGTCACCATCGAGCGCGGCGCGGATGCCCGGCACAAAGACGTAGTCGCCCACCTCAAAGTTGGGCTCGGCCTCCATCTGGAAGGGCACCATGCCCCAGTTCATCACGTTAGAGCGATAGCGCTTGGTGGCGTACTCGTGGACGATGTTTGCCAGACCGCCAATTACGCGCTGGCAGCTCGCAGCCTGCTCGCGGGCAGAACCGTCACCGGGCTTCTTAGCATAGAGCATGGAGCCGTACTCGGTCGCCTTGGCATCGGCCGCGACACCAGCGCCGGCCAGTGCCTCAAACACGCCCGAAAGCTCGGCATCGAGTGCCGCCAGATCACCCGCAGACTCGCCGGCAACACGGCGCTTCTCCACCGCGTCGACCTCCTTGGAGCGGCCCACGTAGGCCGGGTCGCGGCGGCTCAGCGTAAACTCGGCCAGACCCAGCGGGTTGGAGCGGAAGGAACTCGTCTCGCCCGAAGGAATGAGCTCGTCGGTCGTGGTGACCGGGTCCATGATCTTGGAGCACACCTTGAGCAGGATATCGTCGCCGAGGGGCTCCATCGCGGGCCACGGCTTGATGTTGGGACCTTCGACCAGCTCGTCGGCAGGCTCCGCCTTGCCAAAGCCCCAGTACACGCGCTTTTTGTACGGCGCGTCGTCAAAGGTGTACTCGCAGGCCTCGTCCCAAGTCTCCTCGGGCAGGTCGGTCGCCGGCGTCAGGACGCCGCCGTTGGCAGCCGTCGCCGCAATGGAGCGGGCGTCCATCAGGGCCACGGCACTCAGCTGGCCATTGCCCGGCTTGGAACCCTCGCGGTTGGGGAAGTTGCGCGTGGTGTGGCGGATCGAAAGGCCGTTGTTGGCGGGCGTGTCGCCGGCGCCAAAGCACGGGCCGCAGAACGCCGTGCGCACGATTGCACCGGCCTCCATAAGGTCGTAGATGTAGCCGCGGCGTGTAAGCTCGAGCGCCACGGGCTGGCTCGTGGGGTAGACCGACAGCGAGAACTCGCCGCAGCCGGTGTTGGCACCCTTGAGCACGCGGGCAGCCTGGACCACGGAGTCGTAGTTGCCGCCCGAGCAGCCGGCGATAACGCCCTGCTGCACGTGCAGCTTACCGTCGACGATCTTGTCGAGCAAGCTAAAGTGCGTCTTGCCCTCGCCGATCTTGGCAGCCTCGAGCTCCACCTCGTGCAGGATGTCCTCGAGGTTCTCGTTGAGCTCGTCGATCTCAAAGCCGTTGGAAGGGTGGAACGGCAGCGCGATCATAGGCTTGATGCTCGACAGGTCGACCTCGACGCAGCCGTCATAGTAGGCAACATCGGCGGGCTTGAGCTCGCGGTAGTCGTCGCCGCGGCCGTGCATGGCCAGGAACGCGTGCGTGTCCTCGTCAGTTGCCCAAATGGAGGAAAGGCAGGTGGTCTCGGTGGTCATGACGTCGACGCCGTTGCGGTAGTCGGTCGTCATGCTCGCGATGCCGGGCCCCACGAACTCCATGACCTTGTTCTTGACGTAGCCCTTGGCAAAGACGGCGCGGATGATGGCGAGCGCCACATCGTGCGGGCCGACGCCGGGGCGCGGGGCGCCCGTGAGGTAGATGGCCACGACGCCGGGATAGGCGACATCGTAGGTATCGCGCAGCAGCTGCTTTGCCAGCTCGCCGCCGCCCTCGCCCACGGCCATGGTGCCCAGGGCGCCATAGCGGGTGTGCGAGTCGGAACCCAGGATCATCTTGCCGCAACCGGCGAAGTTCTCGCGCATAAAGGAGTGAATGACGGCGATGTGCGGCGGGACGAAGATGCCGCCGTACTTCTTAGCCGCGGAAAGGCCAAAGACATGGTCGTCCTCGTTGATGGTGCCGCCCACGGCGCACAGCGAGTTATGGCAGTTGGTGAGCACGTAGGGCAGCGGGAACTGCTCCATACCCGAGGCACGAGCCGTCTGGATGATGCCGACAAAGGTGATGTCGTGGCTCGCCATGGCGTCGAAGCGAATCTTGAGCGCCTCGGGGTTGCCGGACGTATTGTGTGCCTGGAGGATCGAATACGCGATGGTACCGCGCTTGGCATCCTCGGGCACCTGCGTAATACCGCGCTCGGCAGCCTCGGCCGCAGGCACAACCTCGCTGCCGCCGCGCAGGTAGATGCCGTCCTCGTACAGCTTGACCATACTGTCTCCCACTCTGCCCAAAAGATTTGAGCGCATAGCATACATTCGTTCAATATCGTGCCATAGAACGGTTGCGAGTGGGTTACGAATCTGTGCGTTCACTTTATTTTGGTAAAGCACTTGGGACGCCGGCTTATACACCGCCCGCGCCGGAACGCTAACGCATCATTCTTATTGCCGCATGCAGTACCAGGCAAACACATCCGATGCATTTGCCTCACTGCGCCCCTAACCCTGGGTCACCAGCCGGTATCCAATCCCCACGTGTGTCTGGATATAACGCGGATGCGCGGGGTCCGACTCAATCTTCTTGCGCAGCGTGCCCATAAAGACGCGCAGGCTCGCAAGATCGCTTTTGGTCGTCGTGCCCCAAATCTCATGCAGAATGAATTGATGCGTCAGCACCTTATCGGCATTATGGGCCAATAGACACAATAGCTTGTACTCAATCGGTGTCAGATGCAGCTCATCGCCCGCCATCGATGCGACGCCGGCATCAAAATCGATATGCAGCTCGCCGGCATCAAACGTCCCCTCGGAAGCCACGCCTCCTGCTTGCATATACGAAAGACGCCTGAGCGTCGTGCGGATGCGAGCCAAGAGCTCCTCGACCGAAAACGGCTTAGTCAGGTAATCGTCGGCACCGGCATCGAGCGCGCGAATCTTGTCCGCATCCTCGCTGCGCGCCGAGACCACGATGATCGGCATACCCGACCACGTACGCACCGACTCCACCACCTTGACGCCATCCATATCGGGCAGGCCCAAATCGAGCAACACGACGCTCGGTGCCTGTGAGGATGCGGCAGCGATGGCAGCGTGGGCGGTTTCCACGGCAATATGACGCAAGCCGTGCGCCTCAAGTGCAGCAACGATTAAGTTGCGCACGGCGGGATCGTCCTCAACAACCAAAATGAGCGGTTTCATAGCAGAGTTTGGCACGGTGCTACTCCTTATCAAACGAAACATCGGCGGCAGGAAGCTCAATCGTAAAAACCGAGCCATGCGGTTCGGCCGCCGCGACCCCTATGCTACCGCCATGCGCCAACATAATGGATCGACAGAGCGAAAGTCCCAAGCCCACGCTGCGATGGCTATCAGCCAAGCCATGGTTGACAGTGTAGAACGATTCAAAGATCCGGCTCTGCTCCTCGGGCGCAATACCGGGACCGTCATCGGCGACGGAACATGTCACCTGTCCATCGTTCGCCATAATCGAAATCACGATATGCGAGCCCGACGGCGTATAGGCAATAGCGTTGTTCACCAGGTTCACCACCAGCTGCACCATCAGACGCGCGTCCACATTAACCAGCGCCGGACCATCGCACGGAACCACTTTCAGACTGTGCTCGCACACCGCAGGACTAACATGACGCAGTGCCTCCTCGACGATGTCATCCATCAGCTCGAGCGTGGTCGACAGATGCATGCCGCCGCCTTCGAGCTTGGTGATGGCAAGCAGGTTTTCGACAGTAGCGTTCAGCCATAGCGCATCGGACCGGATGGATTTGAGCATCCCACGGCGAGTCTGGTCGTCAAGCACGGCCGTGCCGGTCGAGCCCTGGTCAAGCAGCACGTCGGCATTGCCCGAAATGCTGGTGAGCGGCGTGCGCAGATCGTGCGAGATGGAGCGCAGCAGGTTGGCGCGCAGCTGCTCATTTTTGGCAAGCACCGCCGCCTCCTCGCGCGCCTCCATGGCGCGGGCGCGGTCGAGCGCCAACTCGCCCTCGCTCACGATGGCATCGGCAAGTGTCCGCTCCTCGGAGGTCAGAGCATCGGACTCGGCGACAATGGCGAGTACCCCCACCACCGAGGCGGGATCGCCCGCTCGTACCATGGTGTCGCCCGAGCGCACAGTCAGGTATATACCATAGAACGCCGAGCCACCATAGGCGGCATCGAGCGGCGTTCCCACATAGGCGGACGCCGAGAGTCGCGGCGGCATCTGGGGCGTCAGCTGGTGCACCGACGCGGCATCACCCACGGCCGTGTACGTCGCACGCGGCAGCAGGTCATCATCGTCGGCGTCGGCGCTGTACCACACGACCGGACAGTCCGAAAGACGAGCCAGCTGCGTGGCCATGGCATGCACAATCTGCTGCTGATCGGCGCACCGCTGCAGCATGCGGTTGGTCTCGAGCACCATATGCGTGCGACGGTCGCTGGCGGCAGCCTGTGCCAAGGCGCGGCGCAGGGCCAACGCAATCGAGCTCGACACAAGCGAGACCACAAACATGATGAAAAACATGCCGGGATAGACGCGGTCGATAAACGACAGCGAGTAGCGCGGATCGACAAACAAGAAGTTGTAGAGCGCCACGGCAGCAGCCGAGCTCAATAGGCAGTACAGGCGACTCCAAGTAAAAAACGCGCACAGCTGCACGGCAAACGCGTAAACGATCATGATGCTGGGACGAAGACCGGGATGGTCGAGCAGCGCACCGACAACCGTCGCGGCCACCAGCAACCCCACCGACATGCATATGTCATACAGAGGGCCGCGTCGCGTCTGCGTTGTGCGCCGCCACCAAAAGTTATCGGCAATATCGCCGTCCGCATGGACATCCATCAGCGCCCCGCCCCTCTCTCAAAACAAAAACCACCACAAAGGGGACAGGCACCTTTGTGGTGGTTTTCCCTTGTGGTGGTTCCAAGTGTATAGCCTTTGCAGCCGGCAGTCGCTAGACAAACAACACGTGTGCGAGCAGTGCACACACGCAGGCAGCGACAAACACCAGCGCCACGATCGAAATCACGCGATCAGCCATGTCCATGTTGGCTCGATTTGTAAAGAACCGATCTTCGGCGGCGTCGACGCGTGCCTCACGCACCATCTCGGCAACCACATCGCGGTCATCAAGCATCTTTGCATCCATGTTTGCCTCCTCGGTCTCAACCTTGTCCATCGAAAACCAACTCCATACAACCTGTCGGCGCCTACGGGCGTTCGTTGGGGGCCAGGCGCTGCATCTTGTTCACAGCCTTGAACTTGGTGAACAGCGGCACATACTCAAAGCTCACGTTGGAGTTCTCCAAGCCATACCAGCGCGCCGGCGTACCGGCAAAGCGGCGGATGATGTACTTGAGCGTGATGGCCGTGCGCTCGCTCGGCTCCACGTCACTCTCGGGCGCCAGGAGCTTGCGGATCATGACGAACTTGAACGTACCGATGTTGCCCGGATCCTTGTAGACCGAGTAATCGTGCGTCTGCGGCGGCAGCTCGCCCGTGGCGGCCAGATCCTGAACAACCTGGCGCAGGTAGGCGTTCACGCGCTGGTTAACCTTGTAGCCCAGGTACAGATGCACGCGGAAAACATAGTCGGTGCCAAACGTCTCGACCGAATAGGCAAAGGTATGCGGTTCGTCCATGGTCTCGACGTTCACGAACCACCAGGCACGGGCGCGCTTGGGGTGCTTGTCCAGAATCGAGTAGACGATATCGCGGTCGATGTAGTCGGTATTGGTGTCCTTGGTCAGGTACACGATGTTGTCGCTCATAGGCTCGTAGCGATCGTCGTCGCGCAGGCGCTTGAGCTGCGGTAGATAGCTGCGCAGCGGCAGCAGCGTAAACTGACGCCGCTCGACCGCCGTGCCGTTGTACCAGCACACCATAACGCCCATGATGAGCATGGCCATAAGAATAGTGAAATAGCCGCCGTGGAAAAATTTGGTGAGCGAACTCACAAAGAAGAAGCCCTCGAGCATGAGGAAGAAGGCAACAAAGATATACGGGACGACCTTAAGGCCGCGATCGACATGCAAGTAGAAGAAGAGCAGCAGCGTGGTGCACATCATGGTCAGGGTAATCGCCAAGCCGTAGGCGGCCTCCATGTGCGCCGAGCTCTGGAACAGCAGCACCACGATGACGCAGCCTACGAGCATGACGTTGTTGACCATGGGAATATAGAGCTGGCCCTTGGTCTCGGCAGGATAGAAGACCTGCATGTGCGGCATGAGGTCCAGGCGGCTGGCCTCGGACACCAGCGAGAATGCGCCAGTGATGAGCGCCTGCGAAGCGATGATGGCCGCGACGGTGGAAAGGCCGACGGCAAACGGGCGCAGGCCCGGGGCGAGCATCTGGTAGAACGGGTTGAGGTCGGCGATGCCCATAAGCTCCGGGTTGCCGGCGTTGTTGATAAGCCAAGCGCCCTGGCCCATATAGGACAGCAGCAAGCAGCACTTAACGAACGGCCAGGTGGCGTAAATGTTGCCGCGACCCACATGGCCCATGTCGGAGTAGAGCGCCTCGGCACCGGTGGTGGCAAGGAAGCAGCTGCCCAGAATCATGATGCCTGCATGGTTGTTGGGGCTCAACAAAAAGCCGATGCCGCGCAGCGGGTTGAGGCACAGCAGCACCGCGGGGTACTTGAAGACAAAGAACAGACCCGTACCGCCCAGGAACAGAAACCACAGCGTCATGATGGGGCCAAAGGCGCGGCCAATCTTGGCCGTACCGATGCGCTGCACCAAGAAGAGCACAATGATGATGGCAAGCGTGATGGCCACGACGCGGGCCTGATCGTCGCCCAACACAGCATGGACTGCCGGAATGGTGCGCAGGCCCTCGATAGCCGTAGTCACGGTAACGGCAGGCGTCAGGATGCCATCGGCGAGCAGCGCCGCGCCGCCCAGCATGGCGGGGATGATGAGCCACTTGCCACAGCGCTTAACCAAGCTGTACAGAGCAAAGATGCCGCCCTCGCCATGGTTGTCGGCGCGCAGCGAGATGAGCACGTACTTGACGGTCGTCAGCAGCGTGACCGTCCATACGACGAGCGAGAGCGCGCCGAGCACGAACTCCTCCGTGACGCTTCCGATGCCGCCGTTGCCGGCAACGAGCGCCTTGGTTACATACATGGGGCTGGTGCCGATATCGCCGTACACCACGCCCAGCGTGACGAGCATCGCCGAGATGCTCACAGGAATCGCAGCGTGCGAGGCTGCCTCCTTGGCATTTTGTTCCATAAGCCGGTTTCCTCCCAACTTTAACGTTCGAGGGGATTATAGGTAATCGGCCCATGTTTTAATGCACTGTTTTCCCAGCTAGATAAACATTTATACGGTCTTTAGGCTACCGCGGCGATATGGAATGTGACAAAGTGGCTACCCATTTGTCGCATCCGTTATTTTCCGAGCCAGTTTTTGAACCACCACTCCATGGAGCGGCTCATCTCGGCCATAAAGGGGCTCGTGTGCTTGCGGGTATAGATGTCCACGACGCGCTCCCCAACCTCGCGGGCATGTGGGCGAAACATCGCGTCCATCTCGGCCACCTGCGCGTCCATGGTCGCGGCATCCGCACGGCGGTAGCGCTCCTCGTGCACCAGGTTCACCACGGGGTGCGCGATTGCCGGGCGCTCTTTGCGAGGCGTGCCGATGATGAGCATCGATAGCGGCATGGTATAGGGCGGCAGATCGAGCAGCCCGGCAACTTCCTCGGCATTCTCGACGATGTCGCCGATGTAGCAGCTTCCCAGCCCCAGGGCCTCGGCGGCGACCACGGCATTTTGCGCGGCGATCACGGCGTCCTGTGCCGCGATGGCAAAGTCGCCCAGACCCGGCGCACGACGGGGCGACTTGCCCGTGCGCTCTACAAACTCGGGCTCAAAGCAGCCCACATGCTCAAACAGATCGATCCACTTGGCATAGTCGACCACAAATATTAGTGCCCAGGGCGCCTTGGCGATCATGGGCTGGTGGTCACACAGGTCGGCCAGACGGTCCAGCGTAGCCTGCTCGCGAATGCTCACGATGGAGTACATCATCATGGCGCCCGCCGACGGTGCACGGCTCGCCGCGTGCAAGATCGCCGCCCGTTGCTCGTCGGTCACCGCCACGGGACAGTCGTTGTCATCGCGCGCAAAAGCGCGCGTGGATGAACGGTGCTCCAAAATGTCCAGCACCGCGTTGCCCGTAGTCTCGACCGGATAGCCGTACGTATCCACGACCGCAGCTCTGTCGCCGCCCATGTCCGCCTTGCAAACCTGCTCGCTCATCGCCCTACCCTCGCCATTTCTTTAAGAAGCCTTTACGTTTCCGTGTAATTCCCGTCCATTATCGCGCAGGTCGCCACTCCATTGCGCCACACCGCCACACATGCGCGTTAATATGGCTGGTTGTTGTGCGCAGCCACCAATTGCAGCGCATATCTTGGTAACAATCGGGTAAACCCCCGCTTTCGTAGGTTTTAAGTTTGTGAGGAGTCTCAGCATGTTCGCTGCCGCCATCTCGCTCGTCGGTCTTGCGGCGACCGTCTACCTTGTTTTGCGCGAGGCCAAGGCCATTCGCGCTCAGTCGGGCACCGTTGCCAAAAGCGCTCTTGGGTGGAGCGTCGCCTTCGGCCTGTTCCAGCTCTTTTTGACCATTTGGGGCGCCATCGGCCTCGTGGCACAAAACGAGCCGCTCGCCTTTGTGATGCTCATCCTGACCAACGCCATTCTCACCGGATGTGCCTGGGCCAGCATCGCCCGCGACCGCATCGCCCCACGCGTCTTTGCGTTCGCCGCGCCCGACGCCACCGCGCCCACCGGCAAGCTCGCCCGCCTGCGCGGCGCCTTTGTGGGCAAACCGCTCGTCGCCGCCATCTTGTGCCTGCTGCTCGCCGGCGTCTTTGCGCTGTTGGGCATGGAGGTCTCGTCCAACCACGACTTTACCTGGGTCTACCCCCTGTGCATCCTGCTCGAGTGGGCCATCATCACCACGCTCATGGCTGGCCTGTTCTTCCTATTCCAGCGCCACGGCGCAGCTCCCGCGGTCCTGGCCTTTGCCCTCTTTGTCCTGGGCATTGCCGAGTTCTTTGTCATCACGTTTAAATCCATGCCCATCCAGCCGGGCGACCTTTCGGCCATCTCCACCGCTGCCGCGGTCGCCGGCAACGGCTACACCTTCTCAATATCGCTGTTCTGCGTGCTGTCCATGGGCTTTACCGCCATCGCCATGCTGCTATGCGAGTACGCCGGCCTGGTGGCACCGCACCGCCAGAAGGGCGCCGCCAACGCCAAGCGCATGCTGCTTACCAACCTGCTCGTCGCCGTGCTGTGCCTGGGCGGCGTGACCGCACACGTCACGCTCATCGACTACTACAACACCCTCGGCATCACCGTCTACACCTGGCGCCCGCTCGAGAGCTACTGGCGCGAGGGCTACCTGCCTGCCTTTATTAGTGCGGCGCAGTCTATCAAGCCGCCCAAACCCGCCGACTACTCCGTCGACGATGCCAAGGCCACGCTCAAAAAGTACGCCAAGGCCTACGACAAGTCCGATGCCGCCAAGAGTGACGAGCGCACCGCCGCCCAGGACCAATTCGACAGCGAGAAGCCCACGGTCATCGCCATCATGAACGAGACCTTCTCGGACCTGTCCATCTACCAGAACATGCGCGCCGGCTACGAGGGCCCGCAGTACTTTAAGAACCTGTCCAACTGCCTCAGCCGCGGCAAGCTCTATGTGAGCGCCTACGGCGGCGGTACCGCCAATACCGAGTTTGAGTTTATGACCGGCAACTCCATGGCCAACCTGGGCTCGGGCGTGTACCCCTACACCATCTACAACATGGAGACAACCGGGAACCTGGCAGAGCAGTTCAAGTCGCTCGGATATTCCACCACGGCCATGCACCCCAACCACGCCACCAACTGGAACCGCGAGAACGTCTACAAGGACTTTGGCTTCGACCAGTTCCTGTCCATCAACGATTTCCAGGGCGCCGATACCCTACGCGGCATGGTGACCGACCAGGCTACCTACGACAAGATTCTTGAGCTGCTCGACCAGAACGCCGATCCACAGTTTATCTTCGACGTGACCATGCAGAACCACTCGGGCTACGATACGGGTCTACTGCCCACCGACAAGCAGATGCATCTGAACATCGACACGACCGATCTGGACACCAAGACCATCGAGGACGGCACGCTTTCCGATGTCGACGAGTACGTCTCGTGCATTGAGCAGTCCGACCAGGCGCTGCGCTACTTCCTCAATGCCCTGAACAAACTCGACCGCAAGGTTGTCGTGGTATTCTGGGGCGACCATCAGCCGTTCTTCCCGTCCAAGTTCAACGACAAGTGGTTTACCGGCGAGGACGATGCCACGCACCAGGAACGTCTGTGGCAGACCGATTACATCATCTGGGCCAACTACGACGTTGCCGGCTGCGACCAGACGAGCGAGGTCGACGACCTGTCCACCAACTACCTGTCCACCCAGCTTATGCAGCTGATCGGCGCACCGCTGACCGACTACCAGAAAGCGCACATGACGCTGCGCGAGTCGCTGCCCGCCATCAACTCCGTGGGCTACGAAGACGCCAGCCTGCGCTGGGCGCTCTCCTCCAACGTCACCGGTGACGACGCCGCCGCCGCTGCCGCCACCAAGGCGCGCGAGGATTACGCCAAGATGCAGTACTACGAGATGTTCCGCGACGGTAAGAACGTGTATACCGAGCACTTCCAGACCGAGGCCAACGAGACCGACCCCAACCTGGCGCCGGGTACGACCAAGATCAAGTAACGGGGTCGGGGGCCCGAATCGGCGGCAGGCGGAGGTACGGGAAAAGCCTGCTGCTCAAACAGTCCTGCGCAAGACGGGGGCCACTTTAAGTGGCCCCCTTTGCGTGCGGAACTCGCGATGAACCTTATATGCCTGCGCCTGGACAGACGCCCTGATGTTGGGGCGTGGCTTGTCTTGGGTGTATCGCCGAACATATATAAGTTGAAGGCCACGTTATGTGGCCTTCTTTGTTTGCGGAAAGTGTGTCCCGGAATTCTTGTCTGGAATGGGATGCAGTTTCCGCTTGGGGCCCGATTGGGAAAGTGTGTCCCACTATTCAGCTGGATTCCGGGATGTATTTTCCGGTTGAGGCTCGTTGGGAAAGTGCGTCCCACTTTGGGGGCTGATTCTGGGACGTGGTTTCCGGTTGGCTCTCATTGGGAAAGTTCATCCCATTTCTCGGCCTAATTATGGGACGCAGTTTCCCGTTGAGGACCCTTTGGGAAAGTGCGTCCCGGTCTGGGCGCTCAAACTGGGATGGATTTTCCGGATGAGGGCTTGACGGAAAATGTGTCCCGTTCCGGGCGCTAATTGTGGGATGCAGTTTCCGCTTGCGGAGTCTCCACTCAACAGAAAACCCGGGTGGCCTGTTTTTTGGCTACCCGGGTTTTTGGGTTGTCGATATGTTCGACTGGCTACTAGTAGGTCTTGCGGCGCTTGATCAGCATGATGAGGGCTATCACTACGAGCGTTGCTCCCGCTGCTGCTGCAGTGGCGACTAGGGCGAATGTTTGGTCGCCGGTGCTTGCGAGGTTCTTCGCTGTGGTCGTAGTCTTGACCTTGGTGTCGGTCTTAGCTCCGTTGTCGGACTTGGGCTTGTCCGGGTTCGTCGGGGTCTCAGGAGTCTCGGGGTCCTTTGAGCCTTCGGAATCGGTTGGGCCGGCGGTGTTTACCAGCGTATGGTCCAGGAACTTCTTGGCGCCCGCACTTGCCTGTGAGAACAGGCGGCGCGTGCGGATCGGGGTGGCGTTCACCGTTGTGGGCGCCGTCTCCTCGGCCTCGATATTCACGAGCGTCGTGCCGGTGTCGAGGCCCACGTCGTTGTATCCCACGTGGCAGTAATACTGCGCACCGTCATTGTCTGCGGTCAGGTCAATCTCGAGCTTTGAGGCCGTTCCAGCCGCGAGGTTGCCATCGGCACCCACGAGCTTAAACTCTGTCTCGCCGCGGCCCTTGCGGTACCACATATAGGTCGGTGCCAGCCCTGTTTCGCTATCGTCGGCACCGAGTTGCTTCACATGGCCAATCGCCGAGAGCGTCAGGTGGCTTCCCGCCGTGCGCTCAACCGAAGAGTCGTATCCAAGATCCGACCCCTCCGCAGCATCCGCCGCAGGTCCGCTCACGGTCATCGTCATGCCATCGGGCATGGTCTTGACCGTGATGATTGCCGAGCGAATACCTGTTTCGGTCGTGGATCCATTCTTAACGGCGGCGATGGCGAATCGATACTCCGTATTGGGCTGCAGCCCATCCCACTTGAGCGAGGTCTGCGTGTTGTCGGCAATCTTCCAGCTATTGACGACCGCATCCGCCGCATTGCTCTGCAGCATGCCCACGCCGTAGCTAAAGCCACTCTTGTTTGCGAGTACATCGTCCCAGCTAAACGTAACGCTGGTCGAATCGACGGCGTTTGCCGTAAAGCCCGTCACGGCCGGCGCGTCGGGCATCTCGACGTCCTTAACGTCATAGCCCACGATCCAGAACTGGTCGGTGTCCTTGGTGCCGAGCTTGTCGCCCGAGTCTGCCTCGAACTTGTCGACATCCACCGCGTTGACGCCCAGACGCCACACAAAACCGTACTTGCCCTGCGCGGCCTCGGGCAGGTTGTCGACGGTGCCGCCGTATTCGGTCGATTCACTCGAGGAGTTACCCGTAGTAAAGCCGGCGTTGGCACCAAAGCACAGGCCGCCAAACAACTCGTGCTTTGCGAGCTTCGCGCCCATGACAACGCTGCCGTTCAGCGTAAAGCCGTACTCAAACTCCTGTTCCTCGCCCTCCTCGACTTCGATGGTCTGCTCAATGCTCGCTCCCGACTGCGCGACGGCGCCGTTAAACCCATCGTGCGTGTAGGCGCGCGTCACGCCAGGCTTGCCCAGGCCAAAGGAATCCCCAACGGGAGTCTCGCCGTTGAGCGTCGTGTAATAGCTGTCGGGTTCTCCCGACCGGTTGGTCAAAAAGTAGCTGAGCGGCGTCATATTGTGCTGTTTGGCAATGCGGTCATAGGCCTCGACATTAACGACCGAGGTCTGCGCGCCGAGCGACACGGGCGCGGCCATCACGCCCTTGCCACCAGTTTCCTCATTTTCGATCTCGTACTCGTAATAGACCATCGGAATCGTGTAGAGCACGGCCTTGTCGCCTTCGCCGGCATGCGACTCATAACTTACGCTGGCGCTCACTGTACGCTCGCTCCGGTAGTCATAGCATCCCTCGGCGGCAAAATCGACTGAAGCATTAATCGCGACCAGGGGCGGACCGGTCTGCACCTCGACGGCAACGCCCAACTCGGCGCCAATGGTATAGCCCTGGGATGTCCCCGTGCTCTTTCCCTCGCCGTATGACGTGCCGCCCAACACCAGATAGCCGTATGCCTGCTCCAGATCCTCAACATAGGGAGCATCCTGCAGCACCGCGAGCACGCGCGGGTTGGTATAGACCTTGTAGCGGTCCTTGTACGTGATCTTGACGCTGTCATTGTCGACATCGGGCAGCGCGAGCGAGATAAATGTGCCGTAGGTAGTGCCGCGACGGTTGCTCTCGCTAATCACCTGCTCCTCGCCGCGGCGCACCCTTCCGTTCTCGTCGAGCGAAAGATGCGAGGCGGTCATCCAATAGTAGTCATCGTTCTTGCGCAGGTCCTCGTCGCGGTGCTTGCCCACCACGGCGATAAAACTCTCGTTGTAGCGATCCGAACCCGAGACGCTGCCCGCCTTGACGTCGCTGATCCACACCTGCTCTATACCCTTGTGGTCATGCTTGTTGCTGCTGTTGTATTGCTGACCGCTCATGCTCATGGTTCCGACCATGGACCCCAAGCCCTGGGCCCCGCTCTGCGCCGTGTTGCAGGCAAAGTCGCGGAACACATCGCCGCCCACGAGCACCTCGTCGACCGCCAGCTGCTCGGACAGGCCGTCAAGGTTGGCAGTGGCAAGGGCAATAGGCGCCAAGGTGCACGGATAGCGCTTATCCTGAGCGCTATCCTTCCATGCGCTGTTGGGCACATGCATCAGCCCATAGGAGGCGAGGAGCCCGTCTCTGTATTCCTTGCAATCGGAAAGTTTGAACTCGCCAGACTCCGAGTCAAAATACGCGTAGCGGTACAGCGCGCCGTACAGCCCCTTGCTGCCGTCAGAAGCGCCGTAATCAAAAGCGCTGCGTTGCCAGTCATAGCCCGCAAGAATAAGGCCCGTGACGGTTTCACCCGTCTTCTTTCCTTCTTCATCGTAGGCGGCAAACGTGCCGAATGTCGCATTCGCAGCGACCATGGTCTTGCCGTTCGCGGAGAGGGAGATTGCGCCCGCGTCGCCCAGAGCATCGACATGGACGAGCGCACCCTTGGATGCATCCCACGAAAACAGCTCGCAATGCGTCGACTTATCAATATTCTTCTTGCCGTAGGGTGCCGAGACCACGATGGCGAGGTCATCGCAAAAATCGCGGTCGAGGTCTCCGGCAGCCAGCGAAACGACAGGAGCTGACTGAAGCTGCGTCCAGGAGTCGTTCCCGCCCTTGTTGTGCGTGGTGTAGTCCGCGGCGTTACCGGCATCGATCTTGACGACGCTTTGCTTCCAGTTGCCGCCCTCCAAGTCATACATGTCGACTACAGCCTTGCGCACGCCGTTCTCGTCGACATAGCAGCCCGCGTAGACAAAAAGCTCGTCGACGCCGTCGCCATCGACATCGCCCGCCTCGACATCAAAGACGGCGTCGTGCTCTTGCAGGTAACCGGCATCCAGGTACTTAAAACGGCCTTCGTACATCATATTAGTGTTGACCGTCACCGGCAGGTGTGTGTCGAGAGTGCGCGTACGCCCGTTGCTAAACGAGTAGAGGACCAGCTCAACCTTTCCGGCGTATGACTTGCCGTCAATCGTCGTGGAGGAACTGTCGCCGTAGGCACGGAGCTCGGCAACGCGGCTCTTTTTGCCCGTGCTGGCGTCGCTGCAGAACTCAACACTCGTGGCGTGAATGCCCGAGAAACCGTTGTTGTCGTTGGCGAGTACTGTTGAGGACTCATTGTTGCTTAGGTACGACCAGGTGCCGCCACCGTAGTCGCTATGCTTGTAGAGATCGCTGTTCGTATCGAAGTTGTTGACGTTTTGCCAGAACTTTGCGGCGCCCCACACACTTCCATAGCCATCGGTGAGTTTGCTGCTGCCGCCAATGTCACCGCGCTCGACGTTCTCGAGCTTGTCGCGCAGAGTGTAGCGATTGCCATGGCTACCGTTAGCTGCCATATAGACCTCGCTGCGCGTGGCAAACGTCGTGGGGGTATCAGTGGAATAGGGGCCAACGGTATCGGCCGGAATGTCCTCGCTCGTGCCCAGACCCAGGGCTTGATAATCCTGCTCGGTCATATCGGTGATTGCGGGCGCGTCTGCCGCCTGGGCAACCTGGGGCGTGGCCGTGAAGCAGGCGACGCTCGTGGCGATCAACGCAGCAAGCGCCGCCGTCCCAACAAGCAGGATTTTCGACAGCCTACGGATACGGGGGTGTGGAACGTACATGAGGGACCTCGCTTTATTCGAGTGGAGTGGACTCATTTTTGCAAATGATACGCCCGATGCCCGATATCACGTGTCTCATTTTCGCCAACGGCGTGTCTCATTTTTGAGAATCCGAGATGCCGCGGAAATCTTATCCCAGCTCAAAGGCCATTTCTGGGATGTATTTTCCGTCAAGTGCCTCATCGGGAAACTGCATCCCATTTCAAGCGTCGATTCTGGGACGCACTTTCCCCTTAGACCCTCAACCGGAAACCGCATCCCACTTTGAGCGCAAATTCCGGGATGCATTTTCCGCTTGAGCCTCATTGGGAAACGGCGTCCCACTTTGAGGGCTGATTGTGGGATGCATTTTCCGGTTTTGCTCTCACTGGGAAAATGCATCCCGTTTCTTGACCGAATAATGGGACGCAATTTCCCGTTGGAGCGCCTTTGGGAAAGTGTGTCCCACTTCGACCGCCCAGAGTGGGATGCACTTTCCGCAAAGCACCTCAACGGGAAACTACGTCCCATTCCAAAGGCAAATTCCGGGACGCATTTTTCGAAAGCCTGCCCATCCGGAAAGCCCGTCCCACTTTGGACGCATCCGGGCACGGAACCATCGACCTATCAGGCCTCCCATCAATAAAGAGGCGTCCTCCCGGACGGCGGGGCACGAAGTTCATCGCGAGTTCCGCACGCAAAGAAGGCCACTTAATGTGGCCTTCGTCTTGCGCAGAACTGTAGAGCAGGGAACTTCGTGCCCCGACGCCCGGGAGGACGTTTCATTTAGAAAGATGGACCGACCGCCGTCAGCGATGGGAGCTACTCCCCCAGCACGGCCTTTTTGGCGGCTGCGGCCATGTTGTCCAGATCTTCCTTGGTGGGATGGTCCTTTGCGGCAAACCAGTTGTCGAGCAGCATCTTATAGCGCGCGTTTTCGGGTTCTTGCTCAAGCATCGCCTCGTAGCGCTGCTTTACGGCAGGCCCCATCTTGCCCTGGCACATCGCCCAGCCCGCAAGCTCGGCATCCTCAGCCAAATTGGAAGTTACGCGATCAATAATCTGCTGGTAATAGCTCTGGTCGACGCCAAAACCGCAAGTGCCAAACAAGAACACGCGCTTGCCGTGCAAGGCAGAGAGCAACGCCGCGACCGAAGGCGTGCACGCGCCCTTGTCGCACCAAAAGCCAACGAGCACCGTGTCGGCCGCGCAGGCGCCCTGCGCCTCAAGCGCAACCTGGTCTGCATCCGCATCGTCGCTCAACGCCGCGGCATGGACAAACTCAACACCCGCAGCCTGCAGAGCGCGCTTGATCGCGCCCGAAACCATCCTGGTATTACCGCTCTTGCTGTTAACCACCAAAGAGCACGTCATAGTCACGTTGCCTCGTTTCCCCCAAAACTAAAGCCACTAATGCAATTTATTAGATGAATATCTTAGTACTAACGTGACAGATGTAAACCACCGTCTGTCGATTGGCAACGCAGGCGACATCTTTGGACAGATTTCGGACAGTATGTACTTCGGATTGAAACCGCCGCAGAACGTTTCACGAATGGCCGAAAAACTGTTTCACAAAACGCCGTCAAATTGTGTCACGGAGTATCGTCAAAATGTTTCACGCGCTGGTAGAACGCTATATAACAAGATCGCTCTATGGGACAAACAAACCTGATTAATTTGCCCCACGGCCGTGCTCACTGGGCAAACTGGCTGCGGTAGAGTTCGGCGTAGAAGCCGCCCGATGCCAGCAGTTCGTCGTGCGTGCCGCGCTCGATAATCTCGCCGTCGCGCATGACCAGAATGCAGTCGGCGTTGCGAATCGTGCTCAGGCGATGCGCCACCACAAAGCTTGTGCGGCCGGCCATGAGCTCGTCGAATGCCGCCTGCACCTGCAGCTCGGTGCGGGTATCGATGCTCGAGGTCGCCTCGTCCAGCAGCAAAATAGCCGGGTCGGTGAGCATGACGCGCGCGATGCACAGCAGCTGTTTTTGACCCTGGCTAAACGTACCGCCGTCCTCGCCAATCATCGTGTCGTAGCCTTTCGGCATCTGCACGATAAACTTGTGCGCATGCGCGCGCTTGGCCGCCTCGATGACCTGCTCACGCGTGGCATCGGGACAACCGTAGGCGATGTTTTCGGCCACCGTGCCCTCGAACAGCCAGGTATCTTGCAGCACCATGCCAAAGGCGCGGCGCAGGCTTGCGCGCGTGTAGTCACGCGAAGACCGGCCATCGACCATGATGCGTCCGGCATCGATGTCGTAAAACCGCAGCAGCAAGTTGATGAGCGTTGTCTTGCCGCAGCCCGTAGGACCGACCAGGGCAAAGCGCATGCCGGGCTTAGCCTCGATGCAGATATCCTGCAGCAGTTTGCGGTCGGGCACGTAGCTAAAGTCCACATGCTCAAAGGCGACCTCGCCCTGCGGGGCGACAAGTTCCACGGCATCTGCCGCATCGGGCTCCTGCTCGCGCGCATCGAGCAGCGCAAACATGCGGCGCGCCGAAGCATACGCTGTCTGAATCTGCGTAATGACGTTGGTGACCTCGTTGAACGGCTTGGTGTACTGGTTGGCGTAGGACAGGAAGATCTGCACGCCGCCTACCGTGAGCGCGGCGGGCACGCCCGTGATTACGCCCACGCAGCCGATCACGGCGACCACGGCATAGATGATGTTGTTGATAAAGCGCGTGCCGGGGTTAGAGAGCGAGCCCATAAACTGCGCGCGCTCACCTGCCGCATAGAGCTCGGCGTTGAGCGCGTCGAAGCGCGCTTGGGCGTTCGGGCCGTAGGCAAACGCATCCACCATCTTTTGCTCGCCCACATACTCCTCGATATGGCCGCCAAGCTGACCCTGAATGCGCTGCTGCGCCGTAAAACTCTTGTTGGAGAGCTTGGCGATGGCGCCGGCTGCAAAAATGGAAAGCGGCGTGACGAGCACCACCACGAGCGTCATGGTCAGATTGATGGAAAGCATAAACGCGAGCGTACCCACAATGGTGATGGCGCCGGTGAAAAGTTGGGTAAAGCCCTGCAGCAGGCCATCGCCAACCTGGTCGACATCGTTGACCACGCGGCTCATAAGGTCACCGTGGGCGTGGCTGTCGATAAAGCTGAGCGGCATGCGGCTGAGCTTGTCGCTCGCCTCCACGCGCATGTCGCGCACTGTCTCGTAGGACAAGCGATTAACGCAATAGCCCTGCAGCCACTGGAAAGCCGCAGCACCAACGACGACAATCGCGAGCTTGGTAACGAGCGGCAGCAGCGCATCGAAGTCCACCCGCCCAGCGGCGACGATCAGGTCGATGCCCTCGCCGATGAGAATAGGTGTGTAGAGCTGCAAAATCACGGAGATGGCGGCACTCACAAACGACGCCACAAACGAAATGCGGTGTGGACGAACGTAGCCCATCAGGCGGCAAGTCACCGCACCTACGGGATAACGCTCAGGGTCGCCGGGCTGGCGCGGGCCGTCGCCCAGGTCGTTGAGCTTGTCGTTGCCGGACACATTGGCCGTCATCGTGGCGACCGAACCGGAAGAAGTATACGGATTCATTTAGCAGCCCTCCTTTGCGCAAGTGGATGCCGGGGCAGCCGGGGCGGACGCGGACGCCGCACTCCCCTGCTGGCCCTCGAGCTCCTCGCGGCGCAGCTGCGACTGGCAAATCTCGCGATAGAGCTGGCAGGTCGCGTACAGCTCATCGTGCGTGCCCAGGCCCGCGACCGAGCCGTGGTCGAGCACGCAGATCATGTCGGCGTCACGCACGGTCGAGACGCGCTGGCTCACGATGACGGTCGTCAGCGGCAGCCCGCCCTCGGCGGCGCCGCGCACACTGCGCTCGCGAATGGCATGGCGAAGCGCCGCGTCGGTCTTAAAGTCGAGCGCCGAGGCGGAGTCGTCCATGATTAGGACCTGAGGCGAACCCACCAGGGCACGCGCAATGGTCAGGCGCTGGCGCTGACCGCCGCTGAAGTTCTTGCCGCCCGCCTCGACCGGGGCGTCGAGCCCCTGCGGCTTGTTGCGCACGAACTCGCTCGCCTGTGCCATGTCGAGTGCCGCCCAGAGCTCCTCGTCGGTCGCGGTTTCATCGCGCCAGGTCAGATTGCTGCGGATGGTGCCGCTCACCAGCGACGCGCGCTGCGGAACGGTCGCGACCACGTGGCGCAGCTGGTCGAGCTGCCAGGCGCGCACGTCGGAGCCCATCACGCTCACACTGCCGGTGCCCGCATCGTACAGGCGCGGGATAAGCGAGACGAGCGTGGACTTGCCGCTGCCCGTGCCGCCGATGATGCCAAGCGTTTTGCCCACCGGCAGCTCCAGAGTCACATCGCTCACGGCATTTGCCGCGCCCGCGCCAAACGAAAAGCTCGCATGGTCAAAGCTCAGCGCGGGGACCGGAACAGCGCCACCCGCCAGGTCGCTCGGCTCGGGCAGCGCGACCGGCTGGTTGCCCTCGTCGGTGATGCTCGGCTCACAATTGAGCACCTCGTTGATACGCGATGCGCTGGCACTCGCCTTGGTAAAGACAACGACCAGGTTGGCCACGTAGACGATGGAGGTGAGTGTCTGCGTCATGTAGTTCACAAACGCCATGACCTGGCCCTGCGTGAGCTCACCCACGTCGACCTGGATACCACCCACCCACAGGATGGCACACACACCCAGGTTCATCACCAAGAATGTGACAGGGTTAAGAATTGACGAGAGCTTGCCCACCGCAATGGCAACATGCGCCTGGTCGTCGGCCGCATGAGCAAAACGCTCGCGCTCGTGGTCTTCGCGCACAAACGCGCGGACCACGCGGGCACCCGAAAGCCCCTCGCGGCAAATGAGCGCAATGCGGTCGAGCTTTGCCTGTAGCTGCTTGTAGTACGGAATGCAGCGCGCCATGACAAACCAAAACACCAGGCCGATGGCGGGCGTACAGACCAAAAAGATGATGCCGAGCTTAAGGTCGATGGCAAGGGCCGCGCACATGGAGCCCACCGCCAAGAAGGGCCAGCGGATGAGCATGCGCACGCCCAGCGCCACGGCGAGCTGCACCTGGTTGACGTCGTTGGTGATGCGCGTGATGAGCGACGGCGTGCCAAAGCGGTCGAGTTCGGCGTAGCTCAGCTTATTAATGTGCTCGTAGAGCGCACCACGGATATCGGTGCCCATGCCCTGCGAGGTCAGCGCGGCCATCTTTTGGCAAACGAGCGTAAACGAGATGCCGATCACAGCCATGGCGGCAAGCACCATACCGTAGCGAACGACGGCGTTGACATCGTGTGCGCCAATACCCTTATCAATCATCTGGGCAATCACGAGCGGCGTAAGCAGGTCAAAAATCACTTCGATCAGCTTGCACGCAGGGCCAACCACCATATACCGGCGAAACTTGCCACCAAAACGCCTGAGCAGCTCAATCATAAAAAGGTGCTCCCTATCATCATTCACACTCAATTCGAACCATGATAGTACGGCGAGCCCAAAAATCGCGTAAGCAGCTCGTTACAGATGCAAGGGCGACGGTCACTAGCGCCCAAGGCATGTAGCAGCCGATGTTTTGGCAACGCCAGCGAGCGGCATAACGCCAGGGATTCAATTATCAGATAAATGTGACCCCTCAGGCGGTTTTGGTCGACTACCCGCGAGTGCCGGCAGGGCGCTTGGTAGTCGAGCGATCCCGCAGGCGAAGCCGAGGACCAGCGAGACACCAAATACCCCGTCGCCGGCCGGGCCATGTCGCGGCACCAAAAAAAGCGCCCGTGCGCTCGATGGATTCGGATGCCCGGCAGAGGCTCCTTATGGCTGCTTCCTTCCGGACCTGACCAGATTCGGAACATGTCGTCATCCGAACCCATCGAACGCGCTAGGCGTTCGATATATATTACCTGCTCCCGTCCAACGGAGCAAGCTGCCCCGCGGTCAAAGGGAAAACCACATGAGTGCACGGTAGCAAAAAGGCGCGGTCGCAAGTATGCGACCGCGCCCCATCAGTTGCTTCGCAGAGAGCATTCAAACATTGCGTAAGCGCTGGGAAGCGAAACGTCGTTCAACGTCAACGCCGTTAGCGATTGCGGCGCTTGAGGATAATGCCGACAACGCAAACGGCTGCACCGGCTACGACCAGCCCAATGACGGGCAGAATTGAGAAGGTATCACCCGTCATCGGCATGGTGCCCTTCTTGACCTTCGTCGTCTTGACGGGCTTCTTATCGCTCGGCTTAGTGGGTTTAACCTCGGGCTCGGGCTTAGGCTCGGGAGCAGCAACCGTGTAGGTAACCGTCGGAACCGGGAACTCATACGCATCGCCGCGCATGCCGTTGCCGTCCACGGGATGCAGGGTCGCGCTCTCGTTGACCTTCAGAGTGTGGGTGCCAAACTCGGTGGGCACGTTGACCAGGCGCTCGCTGTACTCGAGCACGACGGGCTTGCTCGGAGATGCAGCCTCGTTCAGCGTAAGCTTGAGCATCTCCTGGTCGCCATTCACGTAGTCCAAGGTGAACCTATAGGAGCCGTTCGCAAGCTTGCCAAAGCCGTAGGCACCGTCGTCGATTTTCTCGGGGGCAAGCTTCTCGCCGTTGGCGGTCAGGTTGATCTTGGCAGGGTCGTTGATGAAGTCAAAATCAGCGCCAATAAAGTCCTCGACCGTCGAGCCGGCGGCAATCTTGTCAACAAGTTTAGCCTTGATATCGGCAAAGTCGGTGTCGAGCTTGCCGTTGTTGGAATTCCTGGTGAGGTACTGCAGGAATACCTGGCCATCAAAGTCGGCGGCGTTCTTGTAGTAAACGTTCATGTCGTAGCCGGCATTTGCCATCGACTGGAAGGTATCATCCGTGCTCCAGAAGGCAACATCGATGTTGCAGGGAGCGGTAACATCGATGGGAATAGGATTCGTGGTTCCGGCATCGGCTGCCTCAGCGGTGTACTCGTAGTCGTACTGAGCCCAGTTTTTGTCGGAATTCTGGTACTGGTCGCGATAGTAGGCGAGATACTCACCGAGCTTCTCGGGGCTCTTCATGGCCTGCGAGAAAATGAAGTTCGAGCCGTCAGAGAACTTCTTCCAGGCGTTATTGGTATGGTACTCGCGGGACTGCCACTCCCAAATGCCACCCATGAAGTTGCTGCCGCCCTCAACTTTTCCAAACGACCTCGTATACGGGGTGGTGTAATCGCCATTCTTGCAGTAAAGGTAGGTTGCGCCGTCGCTAATCAGGATGACGTGCTTGTTCTCGGCCTTAACGGCAGTATCCGCGTCGAGGATGCTCTTTGCGGCAAGAAGGCCGGCGTCCATGTTGGTGCCCGAATGCAGGCTCGAGTTCATTGCGTTCAGGATGTCATCATAGCCCGTGACGACGTCCGTCAGCGGCTGCTGGATGTTACCGACCTTGTTGAAGAGGACTACGCCGACCTTGATGTCCAGACCATCATCCTTGGCCTTCTGGCTAATCTGGCCCAGGAACTCCTTGGCTTGGTTGTAAATGTCTTTCTGCGCGGAAGCGCCCGACTTATCGAGCACAAACACAACGTCGGACGGCTCGGCCTCGCGCTTGCCCGGGAACGAAAGCGTGACCTTGGTCTCCAGGTTCTCGTCAAGCTCGGTCGCCATCTTCTGATTCTGCTCCAACGTGGACGATTGTCCGGCGTCTCCTGCAGCATCGTCTGCGAATGACATGGTCGCCGGGGTGGCCATGCCTAACGTCAGCGCCAACACCGCACCAACCGTAACCGTGCGCTTAAGCGCACTTCCCAATCTGTGCATCCTAGCTCCTTTCATTTAATTCCCGTTTACAGCCAGGTAGATACGACACCAGTGATACGGCAATAGTATAGACCGTAAAATGCCAACGAAATTAACATATATTTACAAATAACGAGCTGGACAGGCAAATCAGATTGGATATTTATATCTATATGCGACCAAGATCGTATGCTCGGGCAGCCCCCTCGCCTGCGCACGCCAAATTGGCTACAGCCTCCTGCATGCCAAGCGCATCCTCAAGGCTCATGGGCTTGCGGCATATCGGCAGAACCAGATCGACACCCTGCCCATACACCGCATCCAGGTTGTCGGCACGACCGCCCACGACGGCGACCACCGGCTTGCCATATCGCTTCGCACGGCGCGCCACACCCACCGGCGCCTTACCGGCGGCGGACTGCTCATCCATATTGCCCTCGCCTGTAATGACCAGGTCGACATCGCGCACGCGCTCGTCAAATCCAATCAGATCGAGCACTGTCTCCACGCCCGAGCGCAATTCGGCGCCGAGCGCAAGCAGCGCGGCACCCAAGCCACCTGCCGCGCCCGCGCCAGGCACGCCGAGCACCGAGCCAAATGCCCGTGCACCCTCGGGTACGCGCAGCAACCCCTGAGCCCGCGCCCCAGCAATCGCCGCATCGAGCAGGCGGCCGTAGCCGACCATCCAGCTGTCGTACCTGCGCAGCGCCTCAGCGTCATCCGTCGGCAGACCCTTCTGTCCACCGAACACTGCCAGCGCACCGCGGCGCCCCACGAGTGGGTTCTCGACATCGGAAAGCACGACGATGCGCGCGCCATTCAGCGCCCGAAGCGCCGGCGTCAGATCGATACTCGCCACTTGCTCGAGGCCCGCAAGACCGGGGGCGATATCGCAGCCCTGATCATCGACCACACGCGCGCCCAGCGCCTGCAGCATGCCGGCGCCACCGTCGTTGGTGGCACTGCCGCCCAGACCAATATAGATCGTCTTTACCCCGGCACGAACCGCACGGAGTATAAGCTCACCAACGCCATGGGTCGTAGCGGTCAGGGCCGCCGATTCCGTGCAGGGCGAATACCCAATACCCGCCGCCTCGGCCATCTCAATTACAGCCGACTCGTGCTCGCCGTCTACCAGCATCCGGGCAGACACGCGTTCGCCCAAGGGACCCGCCACCTCGCAGGTCACAAGCTCGCCGCCACACGCGGCGACAGCGTCGAGCGTTCCCTCGCCACCGTCTGCCAACGGCAATGCGCGCACCTCGGCATCGGGCCATACGCGATATATGCCTTTGGCAACTGATTCCTCCGCCTGTGCGCTCGAAACGCTACCCTTAAAGGAATCGATCGCCAGCAGCACACGGCGGGGCCGGCGCTGCACGGGGCCAAAATCAACCGTTTCAACGGCGACACCTCCAGCACCAGCGAGCGCTTCGGCATGAGCGGCATGCGCCTCAAGATCAGATTCACAACCGCAGCCAGCACCATCGGCGCCACGCAGCCCACTAAAATAGCCGCTCAAAACCTCACGGCACTCATCCGCCAGCACGCCGGCATGTACGTTAAACCGATGATTCAGACGCGAATCGGCATTCAGGTCATACAGCGAACCCAGCGCGCCCGCCTTGGCATCGACGGCACCGTATACGCAGCGGCCCACGCGCGCGTTGACCATGAGACCCGCACACATGCAGCAAGGCTCGAGCGTTACATAGACCGTGCAATCGGAAAGGCGCCAGCGACCGAGCGACCGAGCGGCATCGCACAGGGCCGCGAACTCTGCATGCGCCGAAGGGTCCTGGTCGAGCTCGCGACGATTATGCGCCCTCGCGACAATCTCGCCCGCACGCACCACCACGGCACCAATCGGCACCTCGCCCACTGTCGCAGCGGCGCGCGCCTCGGCCAACGCCTCGCGCATGAACTTCTCATCGATTTCGGTGATCGTCATCGTTCGCCTTCCCTGTTGCAAATTCAAAACGATGCTATCATTACGACTCACGGAGAGATGGCAGAGCGGTTGAATGCGGCGGTCTTGAAAACCGTTGAGCGCGAGAGCGTTCCGGGGGTTCGAATCCCCCTCTCTCCGCCACTTTTAGTGATGCACCGGCGTCATGGTGCGCTCGAACAACGCATCGACCACATCGGCCATCTCGGAGCGACGCTCGAGGTCGTGACCCGACTCCCACCATATCGTGAAAAGTCGAATAATGCCGCCGGCGACAAACTCAGACGTCGTCTCGAGTGACACGGGGGCCAGGGCATCCTCGGCAAGCACGTTCATCACACGTTCGCGGATGGAGCGGGCAATGCGGTCGCAAATAACGTTGGTCAACATGCCCGACATGCTGCTTGCCAAAATGTTATCCATGAGCTGCTCGTGCGCCAGAATCAAATCCATGGCATCGTCCAAAATCGCGTGTCGAAGCGTGCGCACGTCCTCTGCAGACACTGCGCCGGCCTCATCGGGCTGTTTTTGCGGCAAGCCCGACATGAGCTCATCGATATAAAAGGCGAAATAATCGTTTTTATCGCGAAAGTGCTTATAGAACGTCGTGCGGCGAATCATGGCCCGGTCGCAAAGCATAGCAACCGTCAAATCCTCAAACCGATACTCTTCCAAAAGCTCGGTAAAGGCATCGAACAGGGCACGATAGGTTTTCTTGATGCGAAGGTCCATCCGTATCGCCATCCTCAAGGCGTAGACAGCATTCCTTAATTTGTCGCATATCTTACACCTGTACCGCCCGTTCGATATTGGCGCCCCCTCCCTGGTTGAAACATAACGCTTACCGGAAAGTTCGGCACCGTCAAGGGTTGTGGGTATACTAGATACGCTATACCAACAACGGCCGGCGCAAAACGCCGCTGCCATTCGAAACGGAGACATCATGGCTACCATCATCATCGGTATCGTTGTTGTCGTTGTGATTGTCTGCGCCATCGCCGGCATCTACAACAACATGGTCACCAAGCGCAATCGCATCGATAACGCCTGGCAGAACATCGACACGCAACTGCAGCGCCGCAACGACCTGATTCCCAACTTGGTGGAGACCGTCAAGGGCTACGCCAAGCACGAACAGGACACGCTCGCCGCCGTGGTCAACGCGCGCAACGCCGCCGTGAGCGCCACCACCCCTGAGGCCAAGATGGAAGCCGACAATGTGCTGACCGGTGCGCTGCGTCAGCTCTTTGCCGTGGCCGAGGCCTACCCCGACCTTAAGGCAAACACCAACTTTACGCAGCTTCAGGCATCGCTCGAGGATACCGAGAACAAGGTGAGCTACGCGCGCCAAAGCTACAACGACTGCGTGCTCAGCTATAACAACGCCATCCAGACGTTCCCGGCCGTTATCTTTGCCGGCATCTTCCAGTTTAAGGAGCGTCAGGGCTTCGAGGCAGCTGAGGCCGCCCGCCAGGCACCGACCGTCAAGTTCTAACAATCACGGCCGAGTCTTAAGCCAGTTCATCAACCCTTTGGGGTCCAAGGCACAAACCTTGGACCCTTTTCTTATCCACGCACAACGCGCGGCCAAAAGGCCGCGCACCATCTTTATTCAGATCTATATTGCCAGTAACGGCAGCACCGAGGTAACGCAGGCCCGAGGGCAACCTACCTTTCCGGCGCACTCCGCAGGACGAAAGAACCTCCGCCGCACGAAGTGCGCAGCGGAGGTTCTTTCATGTCCGAGGACGCGCCGGAAAGGTAGGTTGCCCTCGGGCCGGACATACAAGGCAGCTTACGCGACGGTGTAAACCCAGTTGTGCTTGTCCTCGACCGCACCGGACTGGATACCAGTCAGGGTCTCGCGGAGCTTCTTCATCACGGGGCCGATCTCGGTGCAGCCAGCCGGGAAGGTCACGGTCTCATCGGCACCATAGACCTTGTTGTCGATCTCGCCAACCGGAGAGATGACGGCAGCGGTGCCGCACAGGCCGCACTCGACAAAGGTGCCGGCCTTGACCTCGGCCCACTCGACGGGGCGCTGATCAACGGTCATACCCAGGTCCTGAGCAACCTGAACGAGCGAGCGACGGGTGATGGAGGGCAGGATGGAGTCGGTGTGCGACTGCGGAACGACGAGCGTGCCGTCCTCCTTCACAAACAGGACGTTGGCGCCACCGGTCTCCTCGACATAGGTGCGGGACTCGGAGTCGAGATACAGGTTCTCGGCATAACCCTCGCGGTGAGCCTCCATCGTGGGCTTCAGGGACATGGCGTAGTTCAGGCCGGCCTTGATGTTACCGGTGCCGTGCGGCGCGGCGCGGTCGTACTCGGAAACACGCAGCTTGACGGGCTTGAGGCCGCCCTTAAAGTACGGACCGACCGGAGTCACGAGAATACGGAACGTGTACTCAGGAGCGGGAGCCACGCCGATTACGTCACCGGAGCCGATCATAAACGGGCGCACGTACAGGGTCGCACCGGAGCCGAAAGGCGGAACCCAAGCGGCGTTGGCAGAAACGACCTGCTTGACGGCCTCAACGAACTTGTCCTTGGGGAACGGCGGCATCTCGAGGCGCTGGGCAGAGTTATACATACGCTCAGCGTTCATATCGGGGCGGAAGCAGACAATGCTGCCGTCCTCGGCGGTGTAGGCCTTCAGGCCCTCAAAGACCTCCTGGCAGTAATGGAAGATGCCTCCGCACTCGGAGACGTGCAGGGTGTGGTCGGTGGTCAGGCCGCCCTCGTCCCACTCGCCGTCCTTCCAATGGGCCTCGTAGCTGTAATCGGTCTTCATGTAGCCAAAGCCGAGGCTACCCCAATCGATATCCTTCTTCTCGACAGTCATATGTCGCTCCTTAACATACACAGTTGCATACTCGCGAACCCGCACGCAAGGACCGAGGCCGGCCGCGTCGCAACGTCGCACGCCCGGAGCGTAGAGCCGGACGGGACACGCGAACGGTATCAAAGCCGATGGCACGTCGATTCGCATGCACGAGATTGTACTCCCCGTACGCGTCTGATAAAACGCTTTTCTTTAACTAAGTAAAGTATTTTCATTTGCTTCGGAATTCATCGGGGTAAATAGGCATCCTCCAAGCCGCGGCGCCCACTCACCCCATGCGCCCCGCGGCCGCCCTATCGATATACTCTAAAGTCGAGACGATGATTGGAGCCCTCTTGGCAACTCAGAACAAACGCGAACACTTGACGGAAGACCTGCTCAAGCGGCTGTTAGCCAGTTCGAGCATCGACGCCTATCTTGACGAAGGCGAAACCGTCGACCAAACGCTTCCCTCGTACTTGCGCTGCCTCATCGACGAGCGCCGCATCAAGCGCTCGGACGTCGCACGCAACTCGGGCCTTAACCCAACCGTTGTGTACGACATCTTTGCCGGCAAAAGCCGCCCCGGCCGCGACCACGCCATCATGCTGGCACTCGGCATCGGCTGCACGCTTCGAGAGACGCAGCGCCTTCTGAGACTCGACAGCGTCGCCGAGCTTTGGTGCAAGGATCGCCGCGACGCCATCGTCATCTGGTGCATCGAACGCGGCATGAGTCGCGCTTGCACCGATGACGAGCTCTACCGCTTGGGCGAAAAAACGCTTTTGGGGACCAACCCACTCAAATAAACACCCACGTCCGCACGAGCCCCGCAGCGCTATCCTCTCCATACGCGATTCAGTTGCCAACTGAACAAACAAAACGATCGTTGTCATATCATTCTTGGAGCATTTGCCCAGCTACCATGAAGGGAGGACGGATTGAACGACAACCAGCTCATGCATGCCATGAGTCTTGACGACACCTATCGCGTCGAGCAGGTGCTCGCACGCGGCGAAGACGGCATTACCGAACTCGTCACGATTGACGGAGCCGGTCCCTTCGTGCGAAAGAAGATTCGACAAGAGCTTGCCCGCCGCAATGTATGGTCGGCACTCACAGAATGCAGCTCGCCCCGCCTTCCCCGCATCGAGGCGACCTACGAACTACCCGAGCACTTTGTTGTCGTCTACGACTTTGTGCCGGGTCGGTCGCTTTCCAAAGTTATCAAAACCGATGGGCCGTTGATGCCGGAAGAGGCGACATCGCTTGGCATCGAGCTTTGCGAGGCGGCCGAGGAGCTCCACAGACACGGTATCGTCCACCGTGACATTTCCCCCAACAATATCGTGGTTGCCGCAAACGGCGCACACCTCATCGACCTTGGCATTGCCCGCATGCGCGTCGAAGGGGCAAGCAAGGACACGACCTCCCTCGGAACTTGGGGGTTCGCCTCGCCCGAACAATACGGCTTTGCCCAGACCGATGCGCGAAGTGATGTCTACTCCATCGGACGCGTTCTTGGCTTTGCGCTTACGGGTGTCCGGCCCGATGATGAAACCTACGAGCAAGCGCTTAAGTCGATTCTTGAACATGCACCCGCGGAGCTTGTCCACGCCATCACGCGCGCCTGCTCGTTTGAGCCAAGCGCGCGGTTCCAGTCTGCGACCGAGATGGCAGAAGTGCTCGCCGGCTCGCCTCGACCGGGAAACGACAAGGCATCCTCTGACACAGGTGGGCAAACCGGCCATGCCCAAATGGCGGCTGGTACGCATGCGCCTAAGCGCAACCCAAGCAAAAGCAGGACGCGGACCTTTGGAGGCTTGTTGCTAAAACTGGCACTCGTCACCGCGATGCTTGCCGGGCTGATGGCAGTCGGCGCGATTGCCATCTCGACGTTCCACGCCGACCGAGAAAGCAACAACGGGCCCACGTCCTCATCGCAAGCCGGCCAGTCTGGCGGCGTTTCGACATCCAAAAAAGCAAATTCGGCAAGCGATACCAACCACTTGTCCGCCGAGCTCTCAATCGCGGAATCAGGTTGGTCGGTTGATGGGCACGGATACGTCCACTTTGGCATCGGCCTTAAAAACTCCGACGGCCCTGCCGCTATCGCATTTCCCACCATTAAGGTCTACGGATACGACGCGGACGACAACCTGATCTTTACGGATGAGAAAACCTACAGCGCTATCGAGCCCGGCCAGACCGTCTATTTTGGCGATCAGACGGGAAACGGCACCGCTCCCGCGCGCGTTGAGTTCGAAACCGTCACACCCAGCGGCGTTGCACTTGCCACTGCCACCGAAGCACCGGTGTACGAAATTATCGATAGCACCGAGTCCGCTGGGGCAGACGGCATGCAGTCATTCTTGGCAAAGCTCAAACTCCAAAGTGCTCCGAGCGATTTTGATAAGACGCAGGTCTTTCTATCGGCTATTTTGCGCGACAAACAAGGCAAGATTATTGCCGGCTATAACAATTTTTGCGACTGCCCCGCCGTCGGCTCGACGACTCCTGTTTCGATCGACGTCGACAATCCGCCCACGCACGCAAGCTGCGATATTTACGTAGCCCAGTGGTAGGGCCGCGGCGCCGTTCGCCGACAGCATCTCCGATTCAGTTGGCAACTGAGGAATCCAATCCTCCTCACCACGACAATATCTATGTCGGGACATCGAAGGAAGGATTTCCATGAACAGAACTCTTATCATCATCAGCCTCGCAAGCTCATTGGCGCTTGCGATGAGTGGTTGCTCGGCTCCAGCCCAAACAGGCTCAACCGCAACCCAAGAAGAAGCACAGAAAGCCGAGTCATCCGCTCCGGTTAAAATCAAATCGTCGGATGACCCCCACATTCAATATGTCAAAAACTATGTCGGGATGAATGCGCGCCAGGTGGGCTATACGGCCCTCGATGAAATGCGACACGATCACTATGGAAACGGTACGCTCAAAATCGTGTTCGTCACGCCGGATGGTTCCCATATCGACCTAGGGTCGGACGAAAACGATTGGGATGATTCCGCTCTTCAAGACTGGAAAGTCGTCTCGCAGAGCCTTGACCCCAATACCGAGTTTACCTATACGTTCACGAGCGACTCGGACGGCGAGGATACCTCCCTCGTTGCAACACAAACCATTGATGAAATCGTGCTATCGGTCTGCAAGGTTGGCGGTTCAACAAAGAAGGCCGTCAACTCAACCAAAGTAAAACCCGCCACAGACAAATACACCTATTTCATTAAAGACTATGTGAACAGAAATCTTGCAGACTGCGGCTACCTCTCCCTCGGCGGCACCTTCAACGACTCCTATGGCCCAACCTATATCAAGATCGATATTGTTTCTGAAGATGGCGCCTATGTAGACCCGAGCGACTCATCTTCCCTTGAAAGCTATGTGGTTGTCTCCCAAAACGTTGCACCCAACTCCGAGCTCAAATTGGTCTACAGCACAGATTCCAATGGAGAAGAGTACTCAAACTTGGTTAGCTCAAAATCAATCGATTCTGTCGCATTGACCGTTAAGAAAATTAAATAGCTCCGAATAGCTATTAGCGCACAAAAGGGCGCCGCCGCGAGCTCACTCTGCTCGCGGCGGCGCCCTTTGCCATAAAGCCAAATCGCGCGCCCATATTTAATGGGCGCTATTCTTGTCGGCACCTATTTGAAGAGTCACAACAGGCGCAAACTAGGCGTTGCTCTTGCCCAGCTTAGCCTTAACCAGACCGACCACGGTCGGGATAATCGATACGGCAACGATGCCGATGATCAGCAGCTCAAAGTGCTCCTGCACAAAGGGGATGCCGCCAAAGAAGTAGCCCAGCAGCGTAAAGACCGTCGACCAAGTGATGCCGCCCAGCACGTTAAAGATCACAAAGTTGCGCCAGTGCATTCCGCCCATGCCGGCAATGAAGGGCACAAAGGTGCGGATAAACGGGAAGAAGCGGCCGAGGAAGATGGCCAGGTGACCCCACTTGTCCAAAAAATCCTCGGACTTTTTGATACGCTCGGGCGTCATGGCCTTGACCTTGCCCGAAGCGATGATTTTTTTGCCAAAGAAGTGACCGATCATAAAGTTGCACTGGTCGCCCAGGATGGCAGCAGCCCATGCTACGGCCAGCAGGGCCACGATGTTAAAGCCACCGTTGTGAGCAAAGAAGCCCGAAGCAAACAGCAGCGAATCGCCAGGGAGGAACGGGAAGAATACCACGCCCGTCTCGATAAAGATGATCAGGAACACGCAGCCGTAGGCCATAAGCGGGCCGGCGGCAATCCAACTGGCGATCGCGGTGCGCGGATCCTTAAGCAACTCGGCGATAAAATTGATGAAACCCATGAAGTAAAACCTCTCAGTTGCGGGCGCGGACACGTCCAAGTTGACCAGTATACGGTTGCGGTGCCCCCTCGTGCGCAACCCCACAAAAGCATGACTCCATTACCAGCAAGTTTGCATAACTGACACCTGTTGTACAAAGCAAAATTGGACTGCGCCCTGAGTCCCTCTGGCCTGTTTAACAAAATCAGCCCCTGCCAATCGAAGCGAACAATTCACTTTGTTGGGCTGCCCGCCGTAATGCAATTAAAAAAGCCGGAAGACAATTGTCTTCCGGCAATAGCTTGAAGGACGGCTTTTTGCAGCGGCTATAATCCCACAGAGTCCGCTCCGTGGGCAGCCTGCTCGGTGGTAAACCCTTCAAATTGAAGTTGGTCTATCAGGCCTGCACGAGAGAAGTTCATAAAGCTCATGTAACTTTTTGCTGACATCTCCGCTTGATCCATCCAGTCGGCCCCACAATGGTCGGCTGCAAAAGTTGCATCTTCGTTCGAATAACCTTCGAACTCAAGCTGCTCGATAAGCCTCTGGTGAGAGAAGCCACCCATGCGCAGATAAGAAGCGGCAGTTCCGAGGGCGTTCCTTTGCGATGTGGAAACAGTGATTGAATACTCTTCGCTCTGGAGTGTTTTCCCGCACGCGGTGCACTTTATCTCGCGTCTGCCCGGCAAAACTGCCCCAGTAGATGTTACCGTAGGCTCGACCGTTACCTGCCAGTCCCCCGGAACATGCTCGAGTTTTTCGATTTCCTCCTCCACGTCTTTATTGCAGCGTTTACAAGTCGCCTTCTTCATGCCGGTCTCAACACAAGATGCTTCCTTTGTGACCGTCCATTCTCCAAGATCGTGCCCCAGCGCAGCACCCTGCGTCTCACCGCATATCACACAAGTCTTCGGTGAAGTGCATGTAGCGTCTTCCCACTTATGCCCCTTTGGTTTTCCCTCTGTATATCCGCACAATTCGCATGTTGATGGTTCGGTGCATGTCGCCCCAAGCATCTTATGTCCATGAGCCCTACCTCGCGTCGTCCCACAGAGAGCGCATGTGGACGGCTCAGTGCAGGTTGCATCGCTCCATTGGTGCAAGCAAAGCACATGAGTTCCAAATAGAATTCCGAATAGCACGATGACAACGGCAGCGACCACGCCAACCTTTACCTCAATGCGAGCATCCTTGAGTCCCTTTTTCTTGGTATCAGCATCTTTACTCTCTTGCGGCGCCTCTTTCGAGGGCTGTTCCTTGCCATCTTCCTGCGGTTTGATATCGTCTGCCATATCTATTCACCATCCTTTTCCTCTGCTCTGCCATCTCTAAGCGTTATGAAGGACTTGACCAAAAGGAAGTCAGACAAAAGCAGAGAGACGGTGCCGAAAGCCGCCCCGTCGACTGCAGACGTTAGCCAAAACACACCAAGCATGAAAAGTAGTGCACCGAATGTAAAACCAAGACCCATCGTGATTTTACGCACATTGGCGTTTCTCTGGGCTTTCTTTTCTTCTTCAATCTGGTCTTGATCGAAGCTATTCTTGACCGCCTCGTGTCTTGCCATTGCGTCTTCGATGACAGAGGCAGATGCGATTTCTTGCTTTTCAAAACGGCTGTGCGCCTCATCGATTGCACTGGTGTCTTTTTCGAGCATCACCAGCCTCTGCGTAAGCTCAGCAAGCTCCGCATCCATCTTCCCCTTGCGGCTGCTCAACGTTTTGATTTGCCTCTTTGTTTCGGCAACAAGCTTGCGTGCGTCCAGCTCCATCTTTGGATCGAGCTCCACAACGGCACTATCGATACTTGAAACAATTGAGATGAACAGCTTTCGCTCGTCCTGGACCTCAGATTTCGACTTAACACCCTTTCGCCCACCGACGACGGCGCCAACAGGGCCAGCAACCGCCCCACCAATAACAGCGCCCGCAACGCTGGTACCGCCGCCCCTTACCGTTGTCTCAGAGTAAACATTCCCGCTCGTATTAATCTCTATCTCCAAATCGTCGGACAGCGGAATGGACTTTTTCTCCGCAACGATTCGATCGCCATAGAGCACGATGCCGCCAAAGGTTTGAACATGACCGTAAAATCCGTTGCGGACTTGCTCAATTTCGTCTTTGCAGTCTTTTATTTGTCTTTCATGCTCTTTTGTAACACGTTTTAATTCGCTCTCCGCATCCTTGAGAATCTTCTTTTGCTCTCGTGTGACTGCATCAAGCTCACGCTTGGAAGCACTTATTTGTTCGAGCGCTCCTCCCGATTTATAATTCGCCATCCTGCTCCTTTCTCCAACACAGCACGAACAGTGTAATTGTCCTCAAAGACGAGACGATTACGAAACCTGCGGTCGGCGGGTTTAGTCGGCGAGGAGTTGCCGCTTGACAAAATGCAATATATCCCCTTCCTAATCCCTAGCGAATCGCTATACTTTATTGAATCGCATTGCCATGGCGCTAAGGGAGGGCGGCCAGTGAGCTTTATCAATACCATTCGCGAGGACATCAAGACCGTCCAGGCGCAGGACCCCGCCGCGCAAAACGGTCTGGTCATCTTCCTTTCCTATCCCGGCCTGCACGCCAAGTGGAACCACGTGCCCG
>CABQJJ010000012.1 GCA_902464485.1 uncultured Collinsella sp.
GCCCGCAACGCCTGCCGCCTGGGCTCCGAGCACGTTGAGATGTTCTGCCTGGAGAGCGAGGCCCAGATGCCCGCCAGCGAGGAGGAGCGTCGCGAGGCCGTTGAGGACGGCGCGCACATCAGCTGTGGTTGGGGTCCCAAGGAGGTTCACCTGGACGAGGCCGGTCGCGTGTGCGGCATCACCTTCAAGCGCTGCACTCGTGTCTATGACGACGCGGGCCATTTTGCGCCCGAGTACGACGAGAACGACCTGCGCCGCGTCGACGCCGACCGTGTGGTCATGTCCATCGGCCAGTCCATTGTGTGGGGCGACCTGCTGGCTGGCTCCAAGGTGGAGCTCGGCCGCGGCCAGGGTGCTCTTGCCGACCCCCAGACCTATCAGACCGCTGAGTCCGACATCTTTGTGGGCGGCGACGTCTACACCGGCCCGAGCTTTGCCATCGACGCCATCGCCGCCGGCCACGAGGCCGCCGTGTCCATCCATCGCTTTGTGCAGCCAGGATCCACGCTTACCATCGGCCGCAACCAGCGTCGCTACACCGCGCTCGACCGCGACGATGTCGTGATCGAGAGCTACGACAACGCGAGCCGCGAGGTTGCCCACGTGGACCGCGAGCGCGAGAAGGCCGCGCCGTTTAGCGAGTACGTCGAGACCTTTACCGAGGAACAGGTGCGCGCCGAGACCGCCCGCTGCCTGGGCTGTGGCGCCTCGATCGTCGACCCCAACAAGTGCATCGGCTGTGGCCTGTGCACTACCAAGTGCGCGTTCGATGCCATCCACCTGGATCGCGATCGCCCCGAGTGCTCCACGATGGTCAAATACGAGCAAAAGCTCCCGAGCTTGGGCAAGTACGCGCTCAAGCGTGCCATCAAGATCAAATTTGGTCGTAAGTAAGTAGCTAAACGGGAACGGCGGAAGGAATAAAAAGTGCACGAGCTCGGAATCGTCTATCACATCATTCGCGATGTTGAGAACGTGGCGCGCGCCAATGGCGTGAGTCGTATCTCGAGCGTTACGTTGCTGCTGGGCGAGGTCTCGGGCGTCGTTCCCGACTTGCTGCTCGACGCTTGGCGCTGGGCGGCAGATAAAAAGTCCATCACCGAGGGTGCGGAGCTTATTGTGGAGCCTGTTGCTGCCGTGACGCACTGCGCATCATGCGGCCGTGACTACGCGACAGTCGAGCACGGCAAGACCTGCCCTCATTGTGGCAGCGGCGAGACATACCTGCTGCAGGGCCAGGAGGTCATGATCAAGCAGATTGAGACCCCCGACGAGGGCCCGGCGGACGCCGACTCCGGCGAACCCGCAGCTCCCGCCGACACCCCAGACGCCGTCGACGCGGCCAACCCCCTCCACATCGTCTAGGATCCCCTATAAGTTGCGGTGAAATAGTTCCTAAGTCCAGCCTTCTGGCTCTTAAACAAGAACTATTCCACCGCAACTTTTCTGAGTAGTTTCGTAGAGCATAAGTCGTGCAAATAGTCAAGCCATGTCTGTTTAAACAAAATAGCGGCAGTACAAGCGCATTCGCGCTTGCCTAAAATCGATATTAATGAACAGTCTGTTTGTATCTGTAAAATGCGTGGCTTGATAAGCGACGTCTTGGCGGGTAATGAGTCAAAAAGCGGCAACGTAATCAACTTGTAACAAACCTAGACGTTTAAACAAAAAATGCAACCTTTTACGAATTTAGCTAAAATTCCACAAACCAAACAGCTATACTTCTTCAGTGTCGTGTAGGAATTACGTAGACAAAAAGGAGGTTATGTGATGGTAAGTATTGTTCTTGCTAGCCATGGTGACTTGGCGGCTGGAATCAAGCAGACGGGCTCGATGGTCTTTGGCGATCAGCCGTCTGTAGCCGTGGTCTCGCTCGAGCCGAGCATGGGCCCCGACGACTTCCGCGCCAAGGTCGAGGAAGCAATCGCTTCCTTCGAGGACCAGGAGCAGGTGCTCTTCCTCGTTGATCTGTGGGGCGGCACGCCGTTCAACCAGATCAGCGGGCTCATCGAGGGACACGATTCCTGGGCTATCGTCACCGGTGTCAACCTGCCTATGCTCATCGAGGCATATTCGCAGCGCTTTGACGCAAAGAACACTGCACATGCGATCGCAAAACATCTCGTGACTGAGGCTAAGGCTGGCGTGCGCGTCAAGCCCGAGTCTCTGGAGCCCGAGGAGAAGAAGCCGGCTGCGGCCGCCGCTGCTCCTGCAGGCGCCATCCCTCCGGGAACGGTCATCGGCGACGGGCACATCAAGATCGCCCACGTCCGTATCGACACCCGTCTGCTTCATGGTCAGGTGGCCACCACGTGGACCAAGCAGATCAATCCCAACCGCATCATCGTGGTTTCCGACGGCGTTGCACACGACGAGCTCCGCAAGACCATGATCGAGCAGGCTGCCCCTCCGGGAGTCCATGCCAACGTCGTGCCCATCAAGAAGATGGCCGAGGTCGTCAAGGACACGCGCTTTGGTGACACCAAGGCCATGCTGCTCTTCGAGAACCCGCAGGATCTGCTCAAGGCCATCGAGGCCGGCGTCGACATCAAGGAAGTCAACATCGGTTCTATGGCTCACTCCAAGGGCAAGGTCGTCGTCACCAACGCCGTCGCTATGGGCGATGACGACGTCAAGACTCTCGAGGCCCTCAAGGCCAAAGGCGTCAAGTTCGAGGTCCGCAAGGTTCCTTCGGATTCCTCCGAGGATCTCGACGCCATGTTGAAGAAAGCTAAGGCCGAACTGGCCGCTCAAGCATAGTAAAGGAGGGTCCGATACATGTCTGCAATCACTATTCTGCTTGTTGCGATTGTCGCGTTGCTTGCCGGTATGGAAGGCATTCTGGATGAGTTCCAGTTCCATCAGCCGCTCGTGGCATGCACGCTTATCGGTCTCGTAACCGGTCACCTTCAGGAGGGCATCCTCCTGGGCGGTTCGCTCCAGATGATGGCCCTTGGCTGGGCTAACGTCGGCGCCGCCGTCGCGCCTGACGCCGCTCTGGCCTCGGTCGCTTCTTCGATCATCATGGTGCTCGCCCTCAACGGCGGCGCCACCGATTCGGCCAAGGCCGTTACCGCCGCTATCGCCGTCGCCGTCCCGCTGTCGGTCGCTGGTCTGTTCCTGACCATGATCTGCCGTACCCTGGCTACCGCTATCGCTCACGCCATGGACGGTTGCGCCGAGAAGGGCGATTTCGCCGGCATCGAGCGCTGGCAGTACGCTGCCATCCTCATGCAGGGCCTTCGTATCGCCATCCCGGCAGTACTTCTGTGCGTCATCCCGGCCGAGGCTGTTACCAACGCGCTTAACGCTATGCCCGACTGGCTGTCCGGCGGCATGGCTGTCGGCGGCGGCATGGTCGCTTCCGTCGGTTACGCCATGGTCATCAACATGATGGCCACCAAGGAGACCTGGCCGTTCTTCATCCTCGGCTTTGTCCTTGCTGCCATCCCTCAGCTCACGCTGATCGCCCTTGGCCTCATCGGCATCTCGCTTGCCCTCATCTACCTTGGCCTTAAGGATCTGGCCAAGCAGGGTGGCGGCATGGGCGGTGGCTCCGGCGACCCGCTCGGCGACATTCTGAACGATTACGAGTAGGAGGGGAGTGATACATATGGCAGAGAACAAGATTCAGCTCACCAAGGCTGACCGTAAGAAGGTTTGCTTCCGTCATCAGTTCCTTCAGGGCTCGTGGAACTACGAGCGTATGCAGAACGGCGGCTGGTGCTTCGCAATGATCCCTGCGATCAAGAAGCTCTACACCAGCAAGGATGACCAGATTGCCGCTCTTAAGCGCCACCTGGAGTTCTATAACACCCACCCCTATGTTTCCGCCCCCGTCATTGGCGTTACCCTCGCTCTCGAGGAGGAGCGCGCCAACGGTGCTCCGATTGACGACGTCGCTATCCAGGGCGTCAAGGTCGGTATGATGGGCCCGCTCGCCGGCGTCGGCGACCCCGCCTTCTGGTTCACCCTTCGCCCGATCCTGGGCGCCCTGGGTGCCTCTCTGGCCCTGTCCGGCAGCATTGCCGGTCCGCTGCTGTTCTTCTTCGCGTGGAACATCATCCGTTACGCCTTCCTGTGGTACACGCAGGAGTTTGGCTACAAGGTCGGCTCTTCCATCGCCAAGGACCTCTCCGGCGGTCTGATGGGCAAGGTCACCGAGGGTGCTTCCATCCTGGGTATGTTCATCATCGGCGCCCTGGTCGAGCGCTGGGTGTCCATCTCCTTCACCCCGGTCGTCTCCAGGGTCACGCAGTCTGCTGGCGCCTTTATCGACTGGGCTAACCTGCCCTCCGGTTCTGAGGGCGTCAAGGAAGCACTGACGATGTATAACTCCATCGGCGGTACTGCCCTTGATCAGGTCAAGGTCACCACGCTCCAGGCCAACCTCGATCAGCTCATCCCCGGCCTTGCCGCCGTGTGCCTGACCCTGCTGGTCTGCAAGCTCCTCAAGAAGAAGGTCAGCCCGATCGTCATCATCCTGGCTCTCTTCGCCGTCGGCATTATCGGTCGCGTTTGCGGCTTCATGTAAGCGCGCTTCGGCTTAAGACCGAGAGTTGCTAAGCAAGGGCTTTTGAGCCATTGAAACGGACCGCACCCGGTGGGTACACTGGATGCGGTCCGATTGTTTTATTTGGAGGGCGAGGCGCGCATGGCGCAATCTCAGAACAGCACGGTCGATCTGGCAACGCCGGCGACCTGCCTGATGGGGCTTACCAGCCACGGTAACGTGATGGTGGGCAATAAGGCGTTCGAGTACTATAACGAGCGCAATCCCGAGGATTATATTCAAATCCCGTGGGACGAGGTCGACTATATTGCCGCCGAGGTTTTGCGCGGCACCAAGAAGATCACGCGTTTTGCCATCTTTACCAAGGATAACGGTCACTTTACGTTTTCGACGCGCAATGACAAAGAGACGTTGCGCGCGGTCCGCAAGTACGTGGACGAGGACAAGCTCGTTCGTTCGCCCGACTTTATCGATGTGACGGCCAAGGGCGCCAAGAGCATCCCCGGTGCCATCAAGAGCCTCTTTCATAAGAATAGCTAGTCATTAAAGAGCGCCTTCCCCTCAATGCGGGATGCAGTTTCCTATGGGGCTGGATCGGGAAAGTGCATGCCAGTTCGAGCGCTGATTCCGGGATGTAGTTTCCGGAACGCACCCGTTTGGGAAGACGTATCCCGTTTCGAGCGCAAATTTCGGGTCGCAGTTTCCCCGAGAGGCCCCATCGGGAAAGCCTGGACCAGAATTCGTCTGGATAGTGGGGCGTGCTTTCCGGAAGGCTATCCCGCTGCAGCTTCGAAGAGTGACTATGCGCTGTATGGCAGTGGGACAAATCTGCTACACTAGTACAACATGCCTCCGTAGCTCAGGGGATAGAGCACCGCTCTCCTAAAGCGGGTGTCGACGGTTCGAATCCGCCCGGGGGCACCAGAGGAATATGGCGGCGTCGCGGGGGCGGCGCCGTTTCTGGTTTGTAGGGGCCGTCGGCGGATTCGGGCCGTCGACACCCGCGTCACCAATAGCTCGATTGCGATTTGAAATAAGAACCCGAGCCTGACGTTCGGTCTAGGAAACCGATGGAAGTAACCATCAGCTTGTCATCGTCGTAACATCTGCACTATTGCCCACCAGAACAACATGGCTATCGCGGCGTTTATCACGTCGAGCCTTTAAGCCGTTCGCGCTGCGATTGATGCTGCCGAAGCGACGGGTGAGTCCGTCTCATTGTGAACCTGGGCCTGCTTGCCCACGCCGAGGGCCAGGTGTTCATTCTCCAGGCCCTGGTGGGTATCTTTATGGACGATAGCTCTTGTGCCGAGATCCTGGATCGGGATACCCCCGGGTCCATGGTCGAGACCATGGTGAAGTTTTGCGGCTAATCAATCCATGAGATGAGGTTTTGACTCGTTGGGAGGCTTGCTTTGGCGAGCCTCTTTGCGTTTACGTACGGGAGAGCCGGCGATGGGCAAGACACTAATATATAGGCATCGATGCCCAACAAAAATTGAAGCGTCACAAAGAGCTAAATTGCATATTATTCTAAAGGTATGGTTAATTAAGTACCTTTAATTGCAGGTATAACCGTTCATCGATTTGTTGCCCAAATTGTTAAATGTATATTCGCAGTAAAAAGAAATAGTTTTATGAATATCAGTAGAATGTAAGCATATCGGTATGCTGCCCAGCTGCTCCAAATTGGGCATCTGAGCTTACGGTTTATACTGCCGCCTCAAAAGATGTTTGCGTTAACACCTCGCTGACCATGGATAACGGCGCTCAAATCCCCAAAACCGTTCGCCGCCCACCGCTCGATAAACGGATTGTTTTAAGTTACAACTAAAGTGGGTTTTTAGTATCAGTCCACTCTGTGTCGAGGCTACGCAGGGTGCGTTTACGCAACGCGTGGACGAGCAAGCCGCAATAGACAACGGTCGTCTTTGCGGAGCTTTAGAAAGGGGCGCTGCTGCCATGGTAAGTAACGGTCGTGTAGTTAGGTGGGCACGGGGGGCGGTGTGCGCGGCGGCATTTGCGGCGGCTGCGTTCACCCTTCCCGTAGCCCAGGCGTGGGCAGCGGGCGATGTTTCGCCCGAGCTGCGCTCGCAGACGCAGACTCAGATGAGTTCTGCGCCCGAGATCGCTTATGTGAGCAACGTGAGCGATCCGTCTCAACGTACGGTTTCGTTTAACGACAACTGGAAATTCAACCTGGGCGACGCCAGCGGCGCTCAGGCCGGCTCTTTCGATGACTCGTCGTGGCAGTACGTCACGCTTCCGCATGACTACAGCATCGATCAGGACTATGCGTCCAACCTCGAGGCCGAGAGCGCCTATAAGCCGGGCGGTATCGGCTGGTATCGCAAGAGCTTCTTTGTCGATAGCGCTCTTGCGGGCAAGCAGATTCGCATCGATTTCGATGGCGTCTACATGGATGCCACCGTTTGGGTCAACGGCACCGAGCTGGGCAACCATCCGTATGGTTACACACCCTTCTCGTTCGACCTCACCCCGTACCTCAAGACGGGCGAGGAGAATACCATCGCCGTCAAGGTCAACCATCAGGTTCCTTCCAGCCGTTGGTACTCCGGCTCGGGCATCGGCCGCAATGTCGACCTCGTGGTGACCGACAAGGTTTCTGTGACCAGGGACGGTGTCCACGTGAGCGCTCCTCAGCTCCAGAGCGAGAACGGTGGCAACGTGACCACCAAGCTCTCGTCCACCATTGTTAATAATGGTGACAAGGACGCCAACGTGACGCTCGTGCAGACCATCTTCCCTAAGGGTGGCAAGGTCGAGCAGGCCATCGGCACCGTGACCACCGACGCTCAGGCTGTCGCTGCAGGCAAGTCCAAGACTATCGAGTCTCAGATCAGCGCTGCCAACCCGAGCCTCTGGTCCACCGAGGCTCCCAACCTGTACACGGTTCGCACCGAGGTCAAGGTTGATGGCAAGGTCGTCGACACGTATGACACGGTGTTCGGCTACCGCTGGTTTAACTACGACGTCACCAACGGCTTCTCCCTCAACGGCAAGAATGTCAAGCTCAAGGGCGTCTGCATGCACCAGGATCAGGGTGCCCTGGGTTCCGTCGATAGCCGTGCGGCTGTCGAGCGCCAGGTGCGTATCCTGAAGGAGATGGGCTGCAACTCCATCCGTACGTCTCACAACACGCCGTCTCGCGTGCTCGTTGAGGTGTGCGAGGAGCAGGGTATCCTGCTCGACGAGGAGATCTTCGACGGCTGGACCGATGCGAAGAACGGCAACAGCTTCGACTACGCTCGTTTCTTCAATAAGAAGGTCGGCGACTCCAAGATCATCGGCGCCAAGTCCGATCAGGTCTGGGCCGAGTTCGATCTTAAGGCGACCATCGCCCGTGACTTTAACTCTCCCTCGGTCATTATGTGGTCCGTGGGTAACGAGATGATCACCGGCGGCACCAAGCCGTTTGACGAGACTGCTCAGCTCAACCTTATCAAGTGGACCAAAGAGGCCGACACCTCTCGTCCCGTGACGCTTGGCGACAACCAGCTCAAGGGTGGCTCGTGGAATTATCATCCCGACAACCTCGCCAACGCTGGCGGTCTGATCGGCATTAACTATGCCGACGGCAGCAGGTATGATCAGCTGCATCGCAACAATCCGACGTGGAAGTTCTACGGTTCCGAAACGGTTTCTTCCGTTAACAGCCGTGGCGTTTATAACACGCTCGGCAGCATGGCCGATGCGGGCGGACACCAGCTCACCTCCTATGACACGTCTTACGTGAGCTGGGGCCACACGGCCTCCCAGGCATGGTATGACACCATCACTCGCGACTTTGTTGCCGGTGAGTATGTCTGGACCGGCTTCGACTACCTGGGCGAGCCCACCCCGTGGAACGGCGTTACTGCCGGCGTCCAGGGTGGCGACTGGAGCATCGCGCCGAAGAACTCCTACTTTGGCATCATCGATACCGCCGGTCTGCCCAAGGATACGTTCTATCTGTATCAGAGCCAGTGGAACGACAGCCTGCACACGCTGCATATCCTTCCTGCTTGGAAGAGCGGCATGGTCACGAAGGACAACAGCGGCAAGGTCAAGGTCGTTGTCTACACCGACGCCGCCGGCGTTGAGCTCTTCTTTACGCCTAAGGGCTCCACGACTCCGCAGTCGCTGGGCAAGAAGACGTTTACCAAGAAGACCACCGCTGCTGGCTACACCTATCAGATCTATGAGGGTGAGGGCAAGAGCGGTAAGACGGCCGAGAACCTCTGGCTCAGCTGGAATGTTCCGTATGCCGATGGCACCATTACCGCCAAGGCCTATGACGAGAGCGGTCACGTTGTCTCGACCGAGAACTGGGATGGCCGTCAGAGCGTGACGACCACCGGTGCTGCCGCCAAGCTCGACGCTTCGGTCGATCGTGCCGATCTTTCTGGCAAGGGCGACCTGGCTTATGTCACCGTGAGCGTCAAGGACCAGAACGGCAACATCGTTCCCGACGCCAAGAACAACGTGAAGTTTAAGGTCAGTGGCGCAGGCGAGCTCGCCGGTATCGACAACGGTAGCTCCCCCGACCATCAGTCCTACCGCGACAACAACCGTAACGCCTGGGCTGGTCAGCTGGTGGGCATTGTGCGTTCCAACGGCAAGGGTGGCGACATCACCGTTACCGTGACTGCTGACGGTCTCGCTTCCAAGACGGTGACGATCTCCTCTACGGGTTCCAGCGATCCTGCTGCTCCCAAGTCGATTTCGAGCCTGCTCTACTCCCGTTTCTACTATGTAAAGACGGGCAGCGAGCTTTCCCTGCCCAAGCAGGTTGACGTCAACTACTCTGACGGCACGTCCGAGAAGAAGAACGTTGCCTGGGACAACATCAACAAGGACGCTCTCTCCAAGCCTGGCACCTTCCAGGTTTCCGGCGAGGTCGAGGGTGCCAAGGTCTCTTGCACCGTAACCGTGCTTGATGAGGTCGCGGCGCTTCTGAACTATTCGGCCACCACTCCGGTTGGTACCGTCGCATCGCTTCCCGATGCGCGTCCTGCCGCTATGGCCGACGGCACCGTCCTTAATGCGAGCTTCCCCGTTAAGTGGGAGACTCCGGCCGAGGATGCCTACAACAAGGCCGGCACGGTGACCGTCAAGGGCACCGCCAATGTCTTTGGTAAGGACCTGACTGTTACCGCTACGATTCGCGTTCAGAACGAGAAAGTGACCATCGGTGACAACGTCGCTAACTGCGGCGCTCTCATGAGCGTCACGCAGAGCGTGCCCGAGAACAAGCAGTCTGACTCCCTGGCCGCTATCAATGACGGTGTTACCGCCTTCACTCCGGGTGCTGGCGACGGCAGCGCCAATACCACCTGCTGGTCCAACTATGCTTATGCACAGGAGGGCAACACCAAGTCGAGCGTGACCTTCAACTACAACACCCAGCAGCGCCTGGGCCGCGCCGTGGTGTACTTCGTTGAGGATTCTTGGTCTGCAAGCTATCCCGATGCCGGCACCACCAAGGTCGAGGTTTCCGAGGATGGCAAGACTTGGCGCGAGGTCACTACGACCGAGACCATCGGTTCTGCCAACAACCGCGTTAAGCCCTATACCTACGAGTTCGAGCCGACGCTCGCTACGTTCGTGAGGTTCACCTTCACGAATAAGAACGTGACGCTCCCCAACGCCAAGCCCTGCGTCTGCATCACCGAGATCCAGCTGCTCGAGGCCAAGGGTAGCTTCGACACCAATACCGATGCTGCGCTCGATAGCCTGACGGTCAACGGCAAGAAGCTGAGCGCCAGCAATCTCGAGAAGGGCAGCTATTCCACTGCCGCCCTCTTTGCGACGGTTGAGGCCGTTCCGGCCAAGAACACCGCCGTTACCGTGCTGCCGGCTCACGACAACAAGATCAACATCATCCTTGAGTCCGAAGACCACGCTACGCGCAAGACCTTTGTCATCAACCTGGCTGCTGACAGCAGCTCGAGCGTGCTGCCCGACGACAACGATGAGCGCGACGTTCCCAATGAGGACATCAAGAACAAGGCTGCTGGCAGCGAGTTGAACCCCGCTTCTGGCAACGAGGGTCCCGTCGAGTTTGCGTTCGATAAGAACAACGCCACGTACTTCCATACCAATTGGAGGAACGGCTTTAAGCCCAGCGCCGATCAGCTGTGGGTCTCTATGGAGCTCAAGGAGGCCACGAGCGTCGAGGCACTGCGCTACCTGCCGCGTAACTCCGGTGGCGACGGCGGCTACAACGGCATCGTTACCGATTACGAGATTCAGTATCGCGAGAACGAGTCCGACGAATGGAAGACCATTTCCACTGGTCACTGGAAGGGCTACAAGGACGAGGGCTTTGAGATGGGCTGGCGTGTTGCTCAGTTCGATCACCCCGTCACGGCTAAGTACTTCCGCTTTAAGGCCAACGGCACCCAGGCTGCCAGCGGCGACAATGAGCACATGAGTGCCGCCGAGATCCGCCTGCGCAAGACGAGCCCGGCTACCGAGATCAAGGCCGAGCAGGTTGCTGCTGCTGATGCCCTTGAGGTCGCGAACATCAACGACGAAGAGGACATCAAGGCTCAGATCGCCAAGACGGTCGAGGTTACGGTCGACGGCGAGAAGCTCACCTATGGCCTGGACTACAAGCTTGGCTTTGAGATGGGCGACGTGAGCGAGAACGGCCGTCAGGTCACCGTTACCGTGACCGGCATCGAGGACTACACGGGTTCTGTCGATAAGGTCGTAAACGTTACCGAGACCAAGCCGACGCTCGAGGGCATTGCGGTGAACGCCGATGCCGCCAAGCGCGCTTACACCGAGGGCGACAAGCTCGACCCGACCGGCCTGGTTCTGACGCTGTCCTACAGCAATGGCACCACGGACCAGGTTGAGTACAGCGAGTCGACCAAGAACGACTTTACGTTCAATCCGAGTCTGGACACGGAGCTGACGGAGAATGGCAACCTTGAGGTGACCGTTACCTATGGTGGCAAGTCCAACAGCTACGTCGTTACCGTAAGCAAGAAGGCTCCGACCAAGCCGGACAAGCCCAACCCCGATCAGCCTAAGCCGGAGCAGCCCGGTGGCGGTAACCAGGGTTGCAACGGCAACCAGGGCAACACCGGTAATACCGGAAACAAGCCCGATGCATCTACCAAGCCCAGTGCCTCCGGCAAGCCCGGTAAGGGCAACGGAGTCATGCCCGGCACGGGCGACTCCACGCTGATCGCAGTTGCGATGGCTGGCTTTGCTGGCGTGGCGGCTATCGCTTGGGGCATCGTTGCCCGCAAGCGCCGTCAGAACTAGCGCGCCCTGATAGACGCGCCCCTTATAAGGAGGGGCGCGTCATCGTGCGTCAGGGCACTTCATCTATTTTGTAAGACATAAAGACAGGAAGGGAACGTGAGTATGACGGTACATAAGACCAAACTGCTTTGGCGTGTAACCGCCACGATTGCCTGCGTGTTTGCAATCGTGTTGGCGTCTTCGCTGCTCTATGCTCGACCTGCTGTGGCGGTTGAGGCAAATCTTGCCCTCAATAAAACCGCTGTAGCGGATAGCGAGGAGGCGAATTCGGTTCGTGCGGCCCTGGCCGTTGACGGCAACGACTCCACGCGTTGGGGTAGTGCCGAGGATAACGCCGGTGGCGCCCATTGGATTTATGTCGACCTCGGGTCTTCCAAGACCGTAAAGAGGGCGACGATCAAGTGGGAGTCCTACAAGGCAACTGGCTATAAACTTCAGTATGCGACGGGCAATACTGCCCCCGCCGCCAATAGCGCCGACTGGAAAGACGTCCACACGTCTACCAATCGCCCGGCATCGCTTACCGATGCCATTACGTTTAACGCCCCCGTGACGGGACGCTTCTTCCGCCTGTACGTTACGGGCTTTACGAGTTCCGATCCCAAGGGCGCTGTTCCCGAGTGGCCCACCATCGCGGTTAACGAGTTCGAGCTCTACGGCGATGAGACCGCTGCTCCCTCTACCCAGGATCCGCAGCAGAATGTTGCTCGCGGCAAGAACGCTGTCGCTGACGGCCAGGAGGCAAGCACCCTTGGCGCCGCCAAGGCCGTTGATGGCGATACGTCTTCTTCGAGCTCCCGCTGGGCGAGTGCGGTTGACGCTACTGCCTCCCAGGACGGCGGTCCTCACTGGATCTATGTCGATCTGGGCCAGCAGCGCGACGTAAAGTGCGTCCGCGTGTTCTGGGAGCTGCGCAAGGCCAAGGGCTATAAGATTCAGATCGCTAATGGCGCGACCGCTCCGGCTGCCGATAGCTCTGACTGGCAGACCGTTTACACCAACGACGGTCATCCTGCAAGCAAGACCGACCTGATTACCCTTGACCAGGTGCATCAGGCCCGCTTTGTCCGTCTGTATATCGATCACAACACCTATGCCGACCCCGATGGCGGTGTCGCATGGGGCAACGTTTCCATCTTTGAGCTCGAGGTCTATGGCGGCACGCCCAAGATGGACATGAACGGCCTGGCCGATGCCATCAAGGTCGAGGCTCCCAAGAAGGGCGATACGCAGCTCAAGGTCACCCTGCCGACCTCCGACGAGTACGACGTCACCTATAACGGTACCGACTACGAGCAGGTTATTGGCGCTCAGGCCGAGGATGGAACCATCCCCATCTATCAACCGATCGTCGATACGCAGGTCAAGGCCTCTTTTAAGGTGACCAAGAAGAGCGACAAGAACACCTATGCGTTCAAGGAAATCCCCGTTACCGTTCCTGGTAAGTTTCAGGTCGAGGCGGGCGATAACGTCGCTCCCGAGGTTCTGCCGCAGCTTCGTGAGTGGAAGGGCCGCTCCGGTTCCTTTGCTCCTACTGCGCAGACGCGCGTTGTTTACGACAACGATGAGTTCAAGACGGCCGCCGACGAGCTGGCCGCCGATTACAAGGACCTGTTTGGCTCCGAGCTTGCCGTCGTAAAGGGCGGCGCCGCCAACGCAGGCGATATCTTCCTGTCCAAGACCACTGACAAGTCCCTTGGTCTTCAGGACGAGGGCTATCTCATGGAGATTGGTGACTCCGTGAGCGTTAAGGCCGAGACCAAGACCGGTGCCTACTGGTCTACCCGTACCATCCTGCAGGCCCTTAAGACCGGTAACGGTTCTATCCCGCAGGGTGTCACCCGCGATTATCCGCTGTATAAGGTGCGTGGCCTGATTCTCGATGTGGGTCGTAAGACCTTCTCGCTCGACTGGCTCAAGCAGATGAGCAAGCAGCTCTCCTGGTTCAAGCTTAACGACTTCCAGGTCCACCTTTCCGACAACTACATTTGGGTCGAGGAGTATTCTGACGACACCGTTAACACCGCTTACAACGGATTCCGTCTGGAGTCCGACATCAAGAAGGGCGGCAACAACGGTAAGAACAAGGCCGATCTGACGAGTACCGACGTGTGGTACTCCAAGGCCGATTTCCGTGAGTTCATCAAGCACTCGCGTGACCTCGGTGTCAACATCGTCCCCGAGTTCGACATGCCGGCACATTCCCTGGCACTCACCAACGTGCGTCCCGACCTGCGTACGCCTAAGTCCATGACGCATCGCGGCAACGACCACCTTAACCTGGCCGGAAAGTACGATGAGTCCCTGGCCTTTGCGCTTTCCATCTGGGATGAGTACCTTACCGGTTCCAATCCCGTCTTCGACAACCAGACCATGGTTCACATTGGTGCTGACGAGTACGAGGCCGACGGCAACGCGTATCGCAACTTCGTCAACGACCTCTTTAAGCACATGGAGGATTCGGGCCGCACCGCTCGCGTGTGGGGCAGCCTCAGCTGGATCAAGGGTTCCGTTGACGTTCAGGGTAAGGGCGCTGCCGGTCAGCACCGCCAGATGAACCTCTGGAGCAAGGACTGGGCCAAGATGGACGAGATGTACAAGCTCGGCTTTGACCTGATCAACTGCATCGACAGCAGGTACTACATCGTTCCCAACGCCGGTTATTACTTCGATTACCTCAACGACAACACTATCTATAACTCTGCGATCAACAACTACAACAACGTTACGATTCCTGCTGGCGACGAGCAGATGATCGGTGGTGCCTTTGCCGTCTGGAACGACATGTGCGGCAAGAAGGAAAATGGCATCTCCGAGTACGATGTCTACGATCGCATCACCAACTCCGCGGGTCTGTACGCCGCTGCTACCTGGGGCAAGGGCTCTGCCGACGTTTCCGGCGCCAAGGCTACGGCCAAGAAGCTCGGCGACGCTCCCAACACCAACTTTGGTTACAAGACCACGGCCAACGCCGAGGGCACCGTCATGCAGCTTGGCATGGACGATGCCAAGGACGCTTCGGGCAACGGCAACAATCTCAACCTGAAGGCTGCCAAGAACGCCGAGGTCGTCGACGTCGACTTTAAGAAGGCGCTTGAGCTCAAGGGCGGCAAGAGCTATGTCGCGCTGGATTCCGATCTCAAGACCGCTGGTCTTGGTAACGATCTGCGCGTGAAGGTCAAGCGTACCGACGCCACGAGCGACAAGGATCAGATCCTGTTCGAGAGCCCCTATGGCTCCATCAAGGCCGTTCAGGCAAAGACCGGCAAGGTCGGTATTACCCGTGAGAACCGTGATTACTCGTTTAACTACACGCTGCCTATGAACGAGTGGGTCGAGCTTGAGTTTAAGAACGAGGGCATGACCAAGGTTTCGCTGTATGTGAACGGCAAGCTTAAGGAGACCATCGGTCAGGACGGCGGAACCAAGCTCAAGGCTACGTGCATGCTTCCTGTCCAGCGTATCGGTAGCAAGACTGCCGCCTTTACGGGCTACGTCGACGACGTTCGCTTGACGCGCAGCGCTACGTTTGCGACCACCATGGCGCTCGACAACGCCGAGCTCAAGGCACGCTCCGTGCTGGCTGCCGGCGCCGACGATGCCGAGCTCGAGACGCTCGTCGAGCAGGCTCGCGACCTTATCAACCAGGTCAACCCCGATGCGGCCGCTATTGCCGATCTTACTCAGAAGATCAACGAGCGTGTCGCCAACGTTAAGTACAAGCCCGCCGATTACAGCAAGCTCGACGCTCTGCTCGCTGCTATTCCTTCGGACCTTTCTGCTTATACCGATGAGTCCGTCGCCGCGCTCACGTCTGCACGTGACAGCATTCAGCGCGACCTGCCCATCAGCATGCAGGATACGGTTGATGCATACGAGGAGACGCTCACCGAGGCTATCGAGGGCCTTAAGCTCAAGTCCTCCGACGATAACTTTGCTCAGGGTGTGACCGCTACGGCGTGCTCTGAGGAGAAGACCGGCGAGACCGCTCCTAACGGTCCTGCTGCTGCCGCCATCGATGGTGACGAGTCCACCTTCTGGCACAGCCAATGGAGCGCCCCCGCCGACAATGCCATGCCTCACTGGTTCAACGTCAAGCTTGCTGCTCCCGCCAAGGTGAGCGGTATGGTGTACGTGCCGCGTACCGGCAGCTCCAATGGCCGCTTGACCAAGTACCATGTCGAGGTAAGCACCGACGGTGGTAGCACCTATACGAAGGTTGCTGAGGGTACGCTCGAGTCCAGTGTGGGCGCCAAGAACATCGCCTTCGACAAGCCTGTTGCCGGTGCAACCGACGTCAAGCTCTACTTTGACGAGACCGACGGCGACTCTGCCGCAAATAGGAACAAGTTTGCAACCGCTGGCGAGATTCGCGTCTGCTGCGTTGACGAGACGGTTGACCTCGACGGTTTGAATGCTCTCATCGAGCAGGCCGAGGGCCTCGACAAGGATTCGTACACTACGGAGACTTGGAAGAAGCTTCAGGCTGCCCTTAAGGATGCCAAGGATGTTGCTGCAGACGAGAACCCCTCGTTTGAGGTTGTGAACGGCGCCAAGGGCAAACTCCGCTCCGCGATGCTGGGCCTGCGTCCCGGCACCCCGGATCCCGAGCCCAAGCCCGATCCGGATCCCAAGCCTGAGCCCAAGCCCGATCCGGAGCCCGAGCCCAAGCCTGAGCCCAAGCCTGAGCCCAAGCCGGAGAATCCGGACAAGCCTGGTACCGGCAATACCGGCACTGGTGCGAACGGCTCCAACAAGGCCGATTCGACCACGGGCAACAAGGCCGATAAGAAGACCGATGGCCTGGTCAAGACTGGCGACAATCAGACGATGATCGTCGTTGCCGCTGGCTTTATGGGCGTCATGATTGTGGGCGCCGGCGCGGTTCTGCGCCTTAAGAGCCGTCGTCAGTAATTGTCACGGCTTGCGAAGAATCGCCGAAAGAGAGGGTTTTAGAGATGAAGAAACGGATGTACGCCAAGCTGCTCGCTGTTGTAGCGGTCGCGCTTGCCTGCTTGGGCTGCTTGGCTCCGTTGCAGGCCTATGCGGATGACGCTGCGGCCGAGTACAAGCTGTACCCCACGCCCCATAGCGTGGTGTACGGCGATGGCGCTCAGACGCTGCGCGACAAGGCAAGCGTGCTTGCCGAGTCCGGCATCGATGCAGACACCATCAATCGTCTTAACGAAGCCCTGGCGCTGAAGGGCATCAACGCAAAGCGCGTTGACGCCCTTCCCTCCACGAGCACCGCTACGACGGTTCTCGTGGGCGTCAAGGGTTCTGGCGGCGCTGTCGACACCTATGTCGACCAGCTGGTGAAAGAGGGCAAGCTGTCTTACACGGATGGCCTGTTCGACCATAGCGACTCCTATGTCCTGGCCTCGCTGCCGTCTGACGGCAGCGCCTCCGATCGCATTGTCGTTTTGGGCAAGAACACCGACGCCGCCTATTATGGTCTGACCACGCTTTACCAGATTCTGCAGCAGACTTCCGATGCCAAGCTGCGCGCCTTTACCGTGTCCGATTATGCGGACGTGGTGACGCGTGGCTTTATCGAGGGCTACTACGGCAATCCCTGGAGCACCGAGGACCGCGTTAACCTTATGCAGTGGGGTGGCTACTATAAGCTCAACGCTTATGTGTATGCTCCCAAGGATGACCCCAAGCACAATTCCAAGTGGCGCGAGCTTTATACCGAGCAGGAGCTGACCGAGAAGATCGAGCCGCTCGCCGAGGCCGGTAACACCTCCAAGTGCCGCTTTGTGTTTGCGCTTCACCCGTTTATGTACAACCCCATTACGAGCTCCAACTACGATGCGTCCGTCGCCATCCTCAAGGAGAAGTTCACCCAGGTTATGGATCATGGCGTTCGCCAGATCTCTATCCTTGCCGACGATGCTGGCAACCAGGGCAGCGCTCTGTATACCAGGCTCTGCAAGGATATGACCGACTGGCTGCACGAGAAGCAGGCAGAGAAGAACACCGATGGCACGCTCAAGTACCCTGGCCTCAAGGACACGCTCATTTTCTGTCCCGTGAACTACATGGGCTGGGGCGAGTCTTGGTATGCCAACCTCCCCAAGAGCGTCCAGGTCATCAACACCGGTGGCCGCGTGTGGGGCAAGGTCGACAATAACTTCACGTCGTCCTTCACCAACAATTCTGGCGTTGCTCCCTTTATGTGGATCAACTGGCCGTGCACCGACAACAGCAAGGACACCCTGTCCATGGGCGGCTATGAGAACGCCCTGGGCACCGATGTCCAGCCCGGCAAGGTTCAGGGCGTCGTGCTCAACCCCATGCAGCAGTCCGAGCCTTCCAAGGCCGGCATCTTCATGAACGCCGATTTCTCTTGGAATCTGTGGAAGAGCCAGGAGCACGCCGACCAGGCTTGGGAGGATTCGTTCTCCTACGTCGACCATAATTCTCCCATCGCCACGAAGGGCTCCAACGCGCTGCGTGAGCTGAGCCGCCACATGAAGCGCTATACCGGCGGTGGCGTAGTCTTCGAGAGCCGTGAGTCCGCCAATATCAAGACCGAGCTCCAAGCTTTCCAGGGCAAGGTTACCTCTGGTACCGCAACCGCCGAGGATTGCGACCAGATGATTGAGCTCTTCCGCGGTCTGCAGAAGTCCGCCAAGACCTATCGTTCCAATGCCGGCAACAAGGCCATGCTCGACCAGATCGTGTATTGGATCGATGCTTGGGATGACGTGACGCGTGCCGCCATTGCCGAGCTTCAGGCACTCAAGGCCGACCTCTCGGGCGACAGCTCTCAGATGCTTTCTAAGTATTCCGAGGGTTCCGAGGCGCTCACTGCCTCTCACAAGCACGGCTTCCACTATGTGGACCACACCGAGTATGCATCGGTGGGCAAGGCCTACATCATGCCGATGCTTAATGCCCTCAACAACTACCTGGGTCAGCGCGCTACGCTAGCTGCCGACCCCAATGCCGATACCACGCAGTTTGTGACCAGCCGTACCGACACTCCCGAGGGCAAGGTCGAGAACGTCTTTGACGGTAAGGCCAACACGGGCGTTATCTACAAGACCCCCAACAAGCTCACGGCGGGTACGTACTTTGGCATGATCAAGAACAAGCCGTTCGATCTGACCAACGTGACCTTTATTCAGGGCAATGGCGCTGACTATATGCAGCATGCCAAGCTCCAGACCTATGATGGCAAGAACTGGAATGACGTTGAGGGCCAGGGCGATCTGACTGGCACGACCGTCACCGTTACCGGCCTGGACATCAAGGGCGTCTATGGCGTTCGCCTCATCGCCACGCAGGATAACAGCCGCGACGCTTGGCCGACGATCTACGAGATCCAGGTCAATAAGGAAGAGAAGACTCCCGAGGGCCAGCCTGTTGCAGGCGCGGTGACCATCGACGGCCAGGTCTTGGCTGCACAGTCGCTCTCCAACGTCAACGACGGTAATGTTTCGACGTATGCTCACCTGCAGTACAAGAATCTCAATACGGGCGATCCCGAGTATGACATTCGCGATACCACGCAGCCAGGCGCTACGGTGACCCTGACGTTCACCAAGACGTCCGAGGTCGATACTTTCACGTTTGTTCAGGCTGCGCGCAGCGGCAACGAGCCCACCTCTGGCGATGGCATCAATGCCGGCGTGCTCGAGTATCAGAACGAGGCCGGTACGTGGATCAAGGCCGGCGATATCGACGGCACGGCCACCCAGACCATCACACTGCCGAGCGCTGTGAAGGCCAAGGCAATCCGCGTCAAGAACACCGCTGCCACCAAGTCTTGGTGGAAGGTCTTTGAGCTTTCCGCCACCAAGGGCGCTTCCACCGAGCCCGAGCCGACCGCTACGGTTACGAGCACGGGCCTGGATGTGTACCAGTCCTACGCGCTTTCCCGTGTTGTTGACGGTGACGAGGGCTCGTACGCTTGGGTTAAGCACAACTCCGGCGGCGGCAACATCAAGAGCGGCGATACCATCACCGTCACCTACTCCGCTCCCAAGACCGTGGGCCATGTGCGTTATGTCCAGGGCAGCGACAAGCTTTCGGCTGGTGCGCTCGAGTACACCGTCGATGGCAACAATTGGGTCAAGTGCGGCGATATCAACTCCGATCTTGAGCAGGAGTTCGATTTCGAGAACGTTCAGATTCGCGGTATTCGCGTGCGCTCGACTGCAGACACGCAGTTCTGGTGGAAAGTCTGCGAGATCGCTACCTCTAAGGGCAAGGAGGCTAGCACCGGCACCATTCGTTCCGACATCTCGGGTATTGCCCTTAAGGCTACGGGCAAGGATGGCAGCGTCAAGCTGTCTGACGGTACCGTCTCGTTTGAGTCCGGTAACTACCTTGCGGTCGATCTGGGTGCCGTGCGCAACGATGTTGTGGTCAACACCGACGGCATGACCCTTCCCAAGGGCGCCAAGGTCGTGTACTCGCAGAACGCTCTCGAGTGGCTCGACTACGCGGACGCCAAGAAGCCCGTCAAGGCTCGTTTTGTTGGCATTCAGGCATCCACTGCATGCGGCGTGACGTTCACCAATTTCTCTGCGAGCTACAAGATGGTCAAGGCTCCGTCTTATGTGAAGGGCGACCTGGGCAACTTTGATGCTTCGAAGATCTTCGATGGCAATCTGTCCACCACCTTCAAGAACACGCAGGGTGCCACCGAGGGCAGCACGATCGTGTTCGATCTTGGCCAGGAGCGCAAGATCAACTCCATCGCATACTACGTGCCCGAGACGACCTATGACTTCATCCGCAAGGGTGTTATCGAGGTTGCCGACAGCCCGGATGCTGCTGATGATCAGTGGACCGAGGTTCTTAAGATCAACAGCGATGCTGCTACGATCGAGAACACGTTTAACAGCGATACCGCTAAGAACGCAGCTTGGCTCACGCACGACACCAAGAACCCGGGCAACATGTGCACGGCCAACCCCAAGACCGATGTCACCGCTACCAACGAGAACGATCCCAACGGTACCGAGAAGCTCAATGTGACCGGTCGCTACATGCGCATTCGCTTTACCGCGACCTACACACAGCGCTGGATCGAGATCGGTGAGATCCGTATCAACGGCGGCGAGTATGTAAGCACCTATGGCGATGCCGACTTCGATTCCTCGAGCACCGAGGTCGAGGGCAAGACGCCGGCTAACCTTGCCGATGGCGATACCAAGACCGCCTGGCGTCCGCAGGACAACAAGGGCACCCTGGTGTATCACGTCTCCGAGCCCATTGCCGAGGGTGGCAAGGTGTTCTCGGGCGTGCGCATCGTCTCTGCCGGTACGCCCTCCAACGCAAAGGTGACTGCTACGGTTTATACCGATGCCGCCTATAGCAAGACGGAGGACATCGACCTGGGCACGTTGAGCCAGCCCGTAAGCGAGTTCTGCTTTGGCACGCTCACCCGCGCTGCCGGTTCGACCTTCTCTGCCGTTAAGGACATCAAGGTCACGTGGGACGGCACGGTCCCCGAGATCGCCGAGTTCTTCCTGATCGACGATGCCAACCCCGCCGATACCACGGCGCTGCAGGCTGCTGTCGATGAGCTCAAGGATAAGGACGTGAGCGGTTGGACCAAGTCGACTGCCGATGCCTTTAAGAAGGCCCTCGCCAATGCGCAGGACACTCTTGCCAATACCAAGGCCACGCAGACGACGGTCGATTCTGTTACCGCTGCCCTGAGGTCTGCCGACGCCGCCGGTGTCGAGAAGTACGCGGGCAAGGAGCTTCCCAAGAAGGTCTCCAACGACGATGGCCAGTACACCGTCGCGAGCTATCAGGCATATTCCGATGCATATGCCGAGGCCGAGCAGGCTTTCGCGCATCCTGAGGATCTTGCCAAGACCGAGGGCGAGGCGCTTCTTGCCGCGCTTGAGGCCAAGAAGACTGCCCTGGTCTTTGACCAGAGCGCTCAGCAGCGTGCCGAGGTCGCTCTTGCCGACGCCAAGCTGGTGTACGGCGAGGCCAACGCCGCCGCCGACAAGTACACGACCGACAGCGCTGCCGCCTATCGCGATGCCATGAGCGCGCTTGAGGACCTGATCGCCGATACCAAGGCGACTCCGAAGCAGCTCAAGGCAGCGCAGGCTGCGCTCGAGGACGCCGAGGGCAAGCTGGTCGATGCCAGCGAGCTTATCGCCGCCCGTGCCGAGTTTAAGAAGACCAACGGCAAGCTGTATACCGATGAGTCTTATAACGCCTACAAGGCGGCTTTCGACGACTCTGCTGCTGCCCTTAAGAACGGTACTGCCGAGCAGGTTGCTGCTGCGGCCGCGAAGCTCAACGACGCTAAGGCCGGTCTTGCCCTGCGTGAGGCTGTCGACCTGAACAAGGTCATTGCCGAGGCCGAGAAGCTCAACGAGGCCGACTACACCGTGGCGAGCTGGGCACCCTTTGCTGCCGCTATCGAGGCTGCCAAGGCTCCGCACGATTCCGCCAACGACGCTGACCTGGCCCAGGCAATCAACGATGCCAAGGCCGCTCTGGTCAACGTCAAGGCGCTCAAGGCCGATATCGCTTCTGCCAAGAGCGCTCGTGCCGAGGACTACACCAAGGATTCGATGGCTCAGCTCAACGCTGCTGTCGCCGATGCCGAGGAAGTTCTCAAGAACGGTTCCGTCGATGATGTTGCCGCCGCGCGCGCCAAGATCGCCGATGCTCTGAAGGCGCTGGTCAACGTGAGCGCCCTTAAGGACGCTATCGTCAAGGCCGAGAACATGGATACTTCCAACGGTACCGATGAGCAGAAGGCCCAGCTTGCCGATGCCATCGCCGCCGCTAAGGGGCTGCTTGAGCGCGGCTCTGCCGATGAGGTCTCCGCCGCACTCGAGTCTTTGAATGCCGCAATGGCCAGCTTTGGCGGCTCGGGCACCGATAAGCCCGGGCAGCTCGAGAAGCCCGGTACGACTGGCGGCAGCCAGCAGGGTGGTTCCGGCCACAACAAGAAGCCTGGTAAGCCTTCGAAGGGTTCGGGCCTGCCGGGTACTGGCGATGCATCGATTCTTGCAGCCGCACTTGCCGGTGGCTCCGGTGTCACTGCACTGGCGGCGGCCCGCGTGATCGATCGCAAGCGTCGTCGCTAACGACTCGCATCATACCGAGCAAAAAAGGCGTCCCTCCGGGGGCGCCTTTTTTAGTGCGAATCGAACACTTCTCATAGCGCATCAAAATTTGGGGTGCACTACCGTATTCATTATTTATGTATGAGGGCGTCTAAATATGCAAATCGCGAAAGAGGCCAGAATGGATGGTAAAAGGTTTTTGCGGTATTACGAATCAGATACCAATCTACAACAAAACCCAAGGTAGAACCCCTGTTTTTACCGTTTATATCCCAAAATCGACCGCTCGTCAGAGTAATCGACCGCGCGGTATCAGCGGCAACAAGGTTTCTCATAAAATGCAGTGTGGATTTATCTGCCGCATACCCTTACTCGGGGGAAGGAGAAAAAGGTATGGCAAATAGCAGGAGGCCGTCTCCGATGCATCGCGCGCGTCGTGCATTTAAGCGCACGCTTGCGTTTGCTTTGGCGATTGCGCTGATTGCGCCGAATCCTGGAATTGCTTGGGCGGTTGCTGGCAGCGGTGCCAGCGCTCACAAAGCAACGGATGAGGCGACGAGCGCGCTAAAGCTGTGGTATCGAGAGTCGGCTAGCGCACACGGCGGCAACGCCAATGACATCTGGCAAAAACGTACGCTGCCCATCGGTAACGGCGACATGGGCGCCAACGTGTACGGCGAGGTTGCTACCGAGCACCTTACCTTTAACGAGAAGACCCTCTGGACGGGTGGTCCGAGCTCTTCTCGCCCTAACTATCAGGGTGGCAACCTTGAGAACAAGGGCAATAACGGCCAGACGCTCAAGGACATCCAAAAGCTCTTTGCCGAGGGCAAGAGCAGCCAGGCTGCCAATCTGTGCAATCAGCTCACGGGAACAAAGGATGGTTACGGTTCGTATCAGCCTTGGGGAGACATTTACCTCAAGGTCAACGGTTTCTCTGATTCTGACGTGACCGAGTACGAGCGTTCGCTCGACATCGAGAACGGTCTTGCTAACGTTTCCTTTAAGCAGGGCGATACGACCTATAATCGTGAGTTCATTGCCAGCAACCCTGACAACGTGATCGCCGGTCAGCTTACCTCTGAGGGCGACCCGATGAACGTCGAGATCACGTTCCCCTCCAAGCAGGGTGGCAAGACCGTCGCTTCGGGCAATCAGCTCACGCTCGCGGGCGCTGTCTCCGACAACCAGCTTAAGTACGATTCCGTCCTGAAGGTTAACGCCGAGGGCGGCACCGTTACGGCTTCTGGTGATAAGCTCGTCGTTTCGGGCGCAAGCAGGATCTCATTCTTCCTTGCTGCCGCTACCGATTACAAGGACGACTATCCGGCGTATCGCACGGGTGAATCTGCTGAGCAGCTGCACGCACGCGTGCAGGCTGTGGCAGATGCCGCTGCCAACAAGGGCTATGATGCCGTTCGCGCCGATCACGTTGCCGACGTGAGTGCGCTTATGAGCCGCGTCAATCTGAGCCTGGGCGATGCCGCCGCTTCCGACAAGCCGACCGATAAGCTGCTCGAGGCCTACAACAACGGTACCGCCTCCGAGGCAGAGCGCCGTCTACTCGAGACCATGCTTTATCAGTACGGCCGTTATCTGACGATTGCGTCTTCGCGTGAGAACTCGCAGCTCCCCAGCAATCTGCAGGGCGTGTGGAACAACCTCATGGATCCGCCTTGGGCTTCCGACTATCACATGAATGTCAACCTTCAGATGAACTACTGGCCGGTGTACTCTGCGAACCTCGCGGAGTCGGCCAAGCCGCTCGTCTCCTATGTTGATGGTCTGCGTGAGCCTGGTCGTGTGACCGCCAAAATCTATGCCGGCATCGAAAGCGCCGAGGGCGAGGCCAACGGCTTTATGGCCCATACGCAGAATACGCCCTTTGGCTGGACCTGCCCGGGCTGGAGCTTCGACTGGGGCTGGTCGCCCGCGGCAGTGCCTTGGATTCTCCAGAACACCTATGACGCCTATCGCTACACGGGCGACGTAGAGTATCTGAAGAGCGATATTTACCCCGCGCTCCGCGAGGAGGCACAGCTGTATGCCCAGCTGCTCGTCCGCGATAGCGACGGCAAGTATGTTACGTCGCCCACGTATTCGCCCGAGCACGGTCCGCGTACCGCCGGCAATACCTATGAGCAGGCGCTCATCTGGCAGCTGTTCCACGATGCTATCGAGGCTGGCAAGGTCGTAGGCGAGGACCCCGAGGTCCTGGCAGTGTGGCAGGAAAAATTTGATAACCTGCGCACTCCGATCGAGATCGGCTCCGACGGCCAGATCAAGGAGTGGTACACCGAGGAAGCCTTCAACAAGGACGCGAACGGCAATTCGCTGGGCGAGGGCTTCGGTCATCGTCACATGTCCCATATGCTCGGCCTGTTCCCGGGAACCTTGATTTCTGTGGATACTCCTGAGTGGTTTGCGGCCGCCCGTGTGTCTATGAACCTCCGCACCGATGAGAGCACCGGTTGGGGCATGGGCCAGCGCATCAACACCTGGGCCCACCTGCGCGATGGTGATCGTGCCTACAAGCTGTTGGGCGATCAGTTTAAGAATGGCATCTACCCCAACCTCTGGGACCTGCATCCGCTACCCGGTGGCAGCACCTTCCAGATCGATGGTAACTTTGGCGCCACGTCCGGTATTTCCGAGATGCTGCTGCAGAGCAGTGGCGGCTATATTGACATGCTGCCCGCGCTTCCCTCCGCTTGGAGCAAGGGCTCGGTCGAGGGCCTCGTCGCGCGCGGTAACTTTGTCGTCTCCATGGACTGGGATGAGTCGCGCCTGACGTCGGCGACCATCGAGTCGCGCAATGGTGGCACGGCAACCGTCAATGTCCCCGGCTGCTCTTTGGGCGTCGTCACAGATGCTCAGGGCAATCCCGTTGACTACAAGGTTCTCTCCAACGATCGCATTTCGTTTGAGACCGAGCAGGGCGGCGTGTATACGCTCAGCATGATTCCTGCTACGACTAAGCTTGCCGCCCCCTCTGGCCTGCGCGCCGTCAAGGCTGCAAACAACGTGGCAGAGCTCTCCTGGAATGCCGTCGAGGCTCCCGAGGGCGCAGACGTTACCTATGCCGTTATGCGCAAGATTGGCGATGGCGATTGGGCGACGTGCGTCTCCGATCTTAAGGAAACGTCTTTCACCGATGGCGAGGCCTATGACTTCCTGGGTAAGGTCTCGTATCGTGTTCGCGCTGTTTCCAACGGCACCGCCGGTGAACTGAGTGCCGCCGCCGATGTCCAGGACCTGCGCAATATGGCCGGCATGATTGACGACCAGGACTCCCGCGTTATCTATCAGGGCAATTGGGGCGACTGGAACAAGGATTCGGTCAACTACGCCGGAACTATTAAGTTCATCGATGCACCCACGGGCTCCGAGACGGCTACGCTGACGTTTGCCGGTACGGGCATCGAGGTTGTTTCCTGCAAGAATAACGATCGCGGTACGCTCGAGATTTCCATCGACGGCAAGGTCGTCGAAACGGTTGATACGTATGCCCCCTCGTCGCAGCGCCAGCAGACTGTGTTCTCCAAGGACGACCTTAAGCCGGGCGTTCATACCATTACCGTGCGCGCAACGGCGCAAAAGGGTACTGAGGCTGCCACGCGTGCCAAGGTGGAGCTTGACGCCTTCCGTGTCCTCGACAAGAACGCTGTTGCGGTGAATAAGATTACCGTTGCGTCTGCAAACGGCATGAACCTTCTGTCCAAGAGCGGTTCTACCCTTCAGATGGTTGCCAAGGTCGCCCCCGCCGACGCAACCGCCTCCGATGTGACGTGGTCGGTGCGCACCAAGAGCGGTGACGCTGCTGCGACTATCGATCAGAATGGTCTGCTGACCGTCAAGGGCGCCGGTGGCGTTGTCGAGGTCAAGGCCAGCGCAAAGGACAACTCCGGTGTTTCCGGTACGCGCGACATTACGCTTGCCGTTGCAGGCGAGACCACCAGCGTCGTCGAGGACTCCGTCGATAAGTCTCACCCGAACCCCGCTCTTACGTGGAATGGTTCGTGGAGCACGTGGGGCGGCGAGCCCGACAAGCATCACGGCGGTTCCAAGACCGAGGCAAGCGCCGGTGCGAGCGTGAGTATCACGTTTAACGGCACGGGCATTAAGGCCTATGCGCACAAGCACTTTAGCTGCGGCGCCTTTGACGTTGAGCTCGATGGCGAGCAGCTCGATCGCGTTGCCCTGGGCGAGAACGGTGCCGATGCCGCCATGACCAAGATCTTCGAGAAGACGGGTCTTAAGAACGGCGAGCATACGCTCAAGCTTACCGCCGTTGCCCGTGACGGCAAGACCGGCGCAAATATCGACTACTTTGAGGTCGTAGCTCCAAACTCTGTTGCGGATAAGACCTCCCTGCAGAAAGCCATCGAGGATAATGCGGGCAAGATGGAGGATGCGTACACCGCAGCTTCCTGGAAGCCGTTCAACGAGGCGTTCCAGGCCGCTCTCGATGTCATGAACAACGCTGACGCCACGGCAAAGCAGGTCGAGAAGGCTACGGATGATCTGACCTCTGCCGCCAGGGGACTTAAGGCCGCCGAGCTGCCTCTCCCCGAGGTCTCCGCCGATGCGGAGCTGAGGTTTGCCGCTATTGATTCTCAGTCCGCTGTGGTCCTTTGGGATGCCGTTGAGGGCGCTGCCTCGTACCGCGTTACGTATACGGCGACTGGTCCGGCACGTGCCGCTGGTGCCCCGCAAGAAGTCACGGTCACCACTCCTTATGCGCACCTCACCGGTCTTGATGCCGATACGGCATACGACGTGAGCGTTGTTGCACTCAACCGTGCTGGTGGCGCCTCTGCCAAGGCAATCGAGGATAGCTTCTCCACGCTTCCGATTGCTTCCGAGCAGGGACCGAGCACGCCTGCCGATGTCCAGGTGAAAGCGACCGAGGAGGACGGCAAGGCTAAGCTGAGCTGGACCGCATCGACCGATCCCATGGGCGGCAAGCTGAACTATCGCGTGTATCTCAACGGCCGCGAGCTTACCGTGACGGATAAGACATCCGTTATGCTCGAGGGACTTGAGAAGAACGAGACGTATCACGTACGTATCGTTGCCCAGTCCACGAGCGGTCAGTCTTCTCTGCCCGCTGCCGCGCACTTTGCGTACAAGGGACCCGAGAAGCCGGTTGAGCCCAACCCCGAGCCCAAGCCTGACCCTGAGCCCGACCCTAAGCCCGACCCTAAGCCCGAGCCCAAGCCCGAGCCCAAGCCTGAGCCTACCCCCAACCCCGGTGGCAATACGGGCAACACGGGCACCAAGCCTGCTGGCAGCGGTACCGCCGCGGCCAAGCCCTCCGGTTCCTCCAAGAAGGACCTTCCCGCGGCCGGCGACGCCTCGATCATCGCCGCCGCACTCACCGGCGCCTCCGGTGTCGCCGCGCTGGCTGCCGCCCGCGCGATCGACCGCAAGCGTCGTCGCTAGTAACGCCTGCCGGGGCAGGCCTGCTTGTTGGCGGGCCTGCCTCTCAGGCTGTAAGAGCGGGCGCTACGGCGTTCGGCTCTAATAACTGATCATTCCGAAAGGGGATTGTATGTTCAAACACGCCAAGTCATTGAGGAGGGTGGGAGCCCAGGCAATCTTGTCTGCTGCGCTGCTTTTTGCGGCGGCAGGCCCGCTTGCTGTGGCCCCGACGCCCGCGTTTGCCGCTGACGCGCCTCAGCAAAATGCCGTGAGGCCCAACAGCGCGCAGTATAAGTATCAGAAAGACGAACTTGCTGCGTTCTGTCATTTTGGCCCCAACACGTTTAATGAGATTGAGTGGGGCGAACACTACGGCAACAAGGCTCCGAGCGAGATCTTTACGCTCACGGAGGATTTTGACGCCGAGAATTACGTCAAGACCATCAAGGAAGCAGGCTTTACGAGGCTTGTCGTTACCGCTAAGCATCATGACGGCTTCTGCACCTGGCAGTCCGATCTGACCGAGTACGACATGGGCGGCGTGACCCAGTACAAGGGCGGCAAGGGCGATATCCTCGCTGAGCTTTCGGCTGCCTGCACTAAATATGACCTGGATATGGGTCTGTACCTGTCTCCCTGGGATATCCACGATCCCTCGTACGGTTATTCCAATGGCGAGGCTCCCGGTATCGGTACCTCGACCGATCCCAAGGTCAACTACAACTTCTACTACGATGGCCAGCTTAGGGAGATCCTGGGTAACTCCAAGTACGGCAACAACGGCAAGTTCGTTGAGGTCTGGATGGACGGCGCCAAGGGTTCCGGCGCTAACGCTCAGGTCTACGACTTCCAGCGTTGGTACAACACCATTCATGAGCTCGAGGGCGACGACTGCCAGATCTTCCAGGGCGGCGACTTTGCCGGTATCCGCTGGATCGGCAACGAGAACGGTCTTGCGCATGACACCACCTGGGGTCCGTGCAAGACAGATAAGAATGCCAAGGACGGCTTCAACACTAACCTGAGCGGTGGCTACAGTAAGGGCTTCCCCGATGGCGACAAGTGGCTCGTCCCCGAGGCCGACGCCCGCATCACCTCCGGTTGGTTCTGGGGCACGACCAAGAACACGCCCAAGACGCTTACCGATCTGGGCAATATGTACTTCCAGTCCGTCGGCCACGGCGCTCCGCTGCTGCTGAACGTGCCGCCCAACAACAAGGGTAAGCTCGACCCCGCTATCGCCGACCGTGTTCGCGAGTTTGGTCAGAACATCAAGGATTCGTTTAAGGACGACCTGACGCGCGCCAACAAGAGCGGTCGCGCTGCCGCTACGGCAGAGGCCAGCAGCACTTGGAACGACAACGAGGCTTATGGCGCATCCAAGGTTCTGGACGGCAAGGACGATACGTATTGGTGCGCCAAGAATGCCGCCAATCAGTCGCTCACCGTTAAACTGCCCAAGCCTACGACGTTCGATGTCGTCTCCATCGAGGAGGCCATCCAAAACGGCCAGCGCATCTCTGGCTTCACGGTGTCCTACCAGACTGAGGAGAACGGCGCCTGGACCGACTTTGGTCGCGGTGGCACGATTGGCGCCAAGCGTCTGGTTCGTGGTACCGCAGTGACTGCCACGGCTGTCAAAGTCACGTTCACGACCCATAATTTTGGCGATGAGAGCCTGAGCCTCCCGCAGATTTCCGAGATGGGCCTCTTCAAGGCATCCCGCGGTTTTGAGAAGCCGGCTCCGCTGCCCGAGGGCATGGTCGGTATCGATAACGCCGAGATGACCAAGACCGGCAAGTGGAACGATGAGAAGATCGACGGCTGCTTTAAGGGCACGAGCATGTGGACCACGCAGTCGGGCGCTACGGCTTCGTTCAAGTTCACGGGTACCAAGTTTGCCATCGTGGGCACCAAGGACCCCAACCACGGCACGTTTACCGTCTCCATCGACGGCGGCGCAGCCCAGACAATCAACACGCACGATTCCGTTCGCACCGTCCCGGCGCTGCTCTTTGAGTCCGACACGCTTGAGGCTCGTGAGCACAACGTCGTGATTACGGCAACGGGTACCGTCGGTATCGACGCTGCCGCCTACCTGAATAACGGCAGCACCGGCATGTTCGATTTCACCGAGACCAACGTCACTATGGACGAGGACAGCACCCACGCCTTCACCATTCGTCGTACCGGCGGATCCAAGGGTTCTGTGACGCTGGTCGTCCAGCCTGAGCCCGGCTCTGCTATCCAGGACAACTTTGACACCACGCCGCAGGAGGTTACCTTCGCAGACGGTGAGAACGAGAAGCAGGTCAATATCAAGACCCGTCGTGTTGTGACCGGCTCTGCCGCCGACGGCGACAAGCAGTTCTCGGTTTCCCTTGCCGTTAAGACCGGCGAGGGCGCTGTCATTGGCTACCACGGCGTGGCAGACGTCACCATTACCGATCTTGACGCTGCGTGCAACGCGCTCATCGCGCGCGCCGAGGCACTGGATACCTCTAACTTCAATGCCGATTCCGTTGCCAAGCTGACCGCTGCCATCGAGGCCGCCCACAACGCTGCCGACAACGGTAGTGTTTCGGGTGTCGAGGTGCGCAAGGCCATGAAGGCCCTGCAGTCCGCCATGGACAACCTGTCGTTTGCCTTCCCGGCTACGCAGGGCGAGACCGTGACCATTGAGGCCGAGCACGGCACCATGCATGATGACCATTCCAATGATGCTGGTTGGCCTATGGCCATTATCGATTTTGCGGGCGCAAGCGGCGGCAAGATCGTGAACGCCATCACCAATGGCGACTCCATCTCGTATCGCGTGAGCGTTAAGCGTGCTGGCACCTACAGCGTGACGCTTACGTACTCTTCGGGTGCTGCGTCCAACGCGATTAAGCTTTCCGATGACAACGGTGTGTTCGAGGCCATCGATTCTGTTTCCGCTGGTCATACGGTGCCGAGTGAGCTCAAGACCGTGACCTTCGACCTTGTTGCCAAGAAGGCCGGAACGACCACGCTGACGGTTGGCACCCCCGGCACCGCCGACGCGCCGCGTCTCGACAAGTTCGACATCACGCTCAAGGAGGCTGCTGTCGATAAGACCGACCTGCAGAAGGCCGTCGATAAGGCTGGCGAGCTAAACGCCGAGGATTACTCGGTTGAGTCTTGGGGTAATTTCCAGACTGCTCTTGCTGCCGCCCAGAGCGTGCTCGGCAACGAGGCCGCCACTCAGGATCAGGTCAACGACGCCCTCAAGGCGCTCAATAACGCCCGAACCGCTCTTCATGCTGTGACTGTATTTGCCTTCCCGACCAAGTCGGGCGAGACCGTGACCATTGAGGCCGAAGACGGCACGATGCACGACGACCACTCAAACGACACTAACCAATGGGGTACCTACCCGATGACGGTCAAAGATTTTGCCGGCGCAAGTGGCGGTAAGATCGTGGATGCCATCATGAATGGCGATGCCGTCTCCTATCGCGTGAACGTGAAGCGCGCCGGTACCTACAGCGTTAAGCTTACGTACTCTTCGGGTTCCGCGGACAACGCGATTAAGCTCTCCGACAACAACGGCGTGTTTGAGGCGGTTGATTCCGTGTCCGCTGGTCACACCAATTCTAGCGAGCTCAAGACGGTCACCTTCGACCTCGTCGCCAAGAAATCTGGTATGACCACGCTGACAGTCGGCACCCCCGGCAACGCCGACGCGCCGCGTCTTGATAAGTTCGACATCACTCTTAAGAAGGCCGTCGTCAACAAGGCCGAGCTCCAGAAGGCCATCGACGACGCCGCCAAGCTGGCCGAGGACGGCTACACCGCCGAGACCTGGGCCCCCTTCAAGGCTGCCCTCGCCTCCGCGCAGGACGTGCTCGCCGACGAGGAGGCCACCCAGGACCAGGTCAACGACGCCCTCAAGGCCCTGAACGACGCCCGCGGCGCCCTCGCCGAGAAGCCCGTTAAGCCGGCCGTCGACAAGGCCGCCCTCCAGAAGGCCGTCGACGACGCCGCCGAGCTGGCTGAGGACGGCTACACCGCCGAGACCTGGGCTGCCTTCCAGGCCGCCCTCGCCTCCGCGCAGGACGTGCTCGCCGACGAGGACGCCACCCAGGAGCAGGTCAACGACGCCCTCAAGGCCCTGAACGACGCCCGCGGCGCCCTCGCCGAGA
>CABQJJ010000013.1 GCA_902464485.1 uncultured Collinsella sp.
CAATCCAAGGGTTATACCCTAAGAGCAAACCACCCCTTTTAGGGGTGGTTTTGATTGACGATATGGCGGACGGGAGGCCCCTGGATTATTCCTGAACTTGGACCGTCTTGAAACACAGTCGAAATAATCAAGAAAACGTCTCGCCAGACAAATCAAACACAAGCAAAAACTTTCGTAAGATAAAGTCCGAGGTCATAAGCGTTTTATACCGAGAATTTCAAAAAAATTGAAAATTCAGTACAAGCGAGCGTTGACTTTAGGTAACTAAAGTTTCATACTCCGTTTCATCCACTGGGGGATGTGAACACGCAGGAATCGTTCACATCATGATTGAAGAGGATTACTCAGACATGTTCACGCATCAGCTAGACATTATCAGCGTAGAGATTATCTGATGCGGGTTAGCACATACAGCTAGCCCGTACGATAACGGGCGGCTGATGAAGATGAGGGCCGTCGAGCGCAACCGACGGCCCTCATTTTTTATGTCTGGGGAGTTCTTTTTAGAGGAGGAAATGACATGAACGGAGTTTTGCTCATGGTTGTTGCCGCGGCGGTGCTCGCCTGCGGCTATCTGGGCTACGGCCGCTGGTTGGCCAACAAGTGGGGTGTTGACAAAGAGGCCCTCACGCCGGCCAAGCGCATGAAGGACGGCAAGAGTTTCTCGCCTGTCTCCGCCTTCACCGCGTTTTCACACCAGTTTAGCTCGATCTGCGGTGCCGGCCCTGTCACGGGTACGATTGTCGCCATGGCCTTTGGCTGGCTGCCTGTCGTGCTTTGGGTTCTCGTCGGCGGCATCTTTTTTGGCGCTGTCCACGACTTTGGTGCCCTGTACGCTTCGATGAAGAACAACGGTAAGTCCCTGGCTCAGCTCATCGAGAAGTACATCGGCAAGACCGGCCGTCGCCTGTTCCTGCTGTTCTGCTGGCTGTTCTGCATCATCGTCATCGCCGCTTTCACCGATATGGTCTGCAAGACGTTCATGTTCACCCCGGCCGTTGACGCTTCTGGCGCCGCCACCGGTGCCGTCGACTTCGCCAAGTCCTATGCCGCCGGCTGCGCTGGTACCATCTCCATCCTGTTCACCTTCGTCGCTATCGCTTTTGGTTGGGCCCAGAAGAAGTTCAATCTCACCGGTGCTGCCGAGTTTGTCACCGGCGTGGTCCTCATGGTCCTCATGTTCGCCGTCGGCATGCAGTTCCCGGTCTACCTGGACAAGTTCCAGTGGTTCGCCGTCGTTATGGTCTACCTGGTCTTCGCCGGCGCTATGCCCATCCAGATGCTCAAGACCCCGCGTGACTACCTCACCTCGATCATGATGATTGTCATGATCGCCTGCGCTGTCCTCGGCATCGTCGTCCTTGGTGTTAACGGCCAGGCCACGATGACCGCCCCGGTCTTTACCGGCTTCTCCAGCGCTTCCGGCATGATGTTCCCCGTCCTGTTTGTCTCCGTTGCCTGCGGTGCCCTCTCCGGCTTCCACAGCCTTGTTTCTTCTGGCACCTCCTCTAAGCAGGTCGAGAAGGAGCAGGACGCCGTCAAGGTCGGCTATGGCGCCATGGTCGTCGAGTCCTTCGTCGGCATCCTCGCCATCATCGTCGCCGGCATCATGTTCTCCGACATGAACACCGCCGGTACCGGAGCCCTCAACGCCGGTGTCGCTTCCACCCCGTTCCAGATCTTTGCCGCCGGCATCTCCCGCGGTATGCAGGCCTTTGGTGTTGACGGCACGCTCGCTACCGTCTTTATGACCATGAACGTTTCCGCTCTGGCCCTGACCTCGCTCGACGCTGTCGCCCGCATCGCCCGCACCTCGTTCTCCGAGTTCTTTGCCCAGACCAACGACGCCCTGGCCATCGAGTCCAAGGCCGGCTACATGAAGGTCCTCGGCAACCCCTGGTTCGCCACGGTCGTCACCCTGCTTCCCGGCCTCGCCCTCGCCTTTGGCGGCTATGCCAACATCTGGCCGCTCTTTGGTGCCTCCAACCAGCTGCTCGGCGGTATGACCATGATCACCCTCGCCGTGTTCTGCAAGTGCACCGGCCGCAAGGGTTGGATGCTCTACGTGCCCGTCGCCTTCCTGCTCTGCTGCACGTTCACCTCGCTGGTCCAGAGCGCCATGGGCTGCATGACCGCCGTCCAGGCTTATGGCTTCTTTGGCACCATCCCGGCTACCGCCACCACGGCTGCCGTCTCCGTCGCCGCCACTAAGGGCCTGCAGCTCGTCTTCGCTGTCCTGCTGATGGTCCTGGGCCTCATCGTTGCCGTCAACTGCCTCAAGGAGTTCTTCGGCAAAGAGGCCGGCTCCATGCCCGACGAGGAGCCCGAGTGGTCCGAGATGGGCAAGGCTGAGTACGGTCGCGCTGCTGCTGCGGAGGCTCCCGCCGATGCCGAGGCCGCCAAGGCCTAGTCGACTTGATGGAGTGACCGTTCCATCCATATGACTCGGAAAGACCGGGTCCGCAATTATGCGGGCCCGGTCTTTTTTGCGAAAACAAACGACGTGGAGGGGTCCTCGCAGATGTTTTGCGTGGATAGGCTCGAGCGTTGTACCATATGGACGTATATGTGTGCATATGAAAGGGGCCCCGTGGCCAAGACGGTATATTCCGATAACCAAAACAATGTCGATGCATTGGCCGAGCGCCTGAGCAGCCAAACATCGCTTTCTGCCGACCGGGCGAAGCTCGTTGCTTACGACCTGCTCTGTCGCAAAGCGCTCAAGATTAAGTCGAGCGCACTGGCGCAGATTTTTCGCTCCGTTGACAAGGAGTGCGACACCAAGGCCATGCGCGATGAGCTCATCGCGGCGAAGATCGTTACCAAGATTGAGGGCAGCGGCATTAACGGACGCCCGGCGTTCTATACCATCAATGCCGAGATTCATGATGTTCAGGAGCAACCTGCCGAGGCTGTCGAAGATGCCGTCACTGAGGATTTCGTAGAGACTGCCGCTATGGAGGAGACAGCTCCGCGAGAGCATGTCGATACTGATGACCTGCTCGATGAGAACGTTGTTCGCGCCTTTACGGCCAAGGCGGGCCGTGGTGGCTTTGGCGGAGGCGGCAAGCGCGATGCGCAACGCCGCGCTCAGCAGGAGCGCTTCCGTCGCGCCGTGGCTCAAAAGGACGAACTTGATACCGAGGCTGTTGAGACCGAGGTTGCTGCCGAGTCGCAGAAGCCCGCGAAGGAGCAAAAGCCCGTGGAGGTCCAAGAGCCCAAGCGTCGTCGCGGTGCTCACTTTAAGGCTGCGCAGCAGGATGTCGCGCATGAGGTTGAAGAGCCTTTCGAGGTTGCAGACGATGTAGAGGAGTCTGCCAAGAGGGCTCCGGGTTCGTGTCGTCCCGGCCGCGGGTTTGCGGGACGCGCGTATCCCGTAAAGCGTCAGGAGAAGGGCGAGCCAGCTCCGACCGCTCAGGCCGAGAAGATCGAACAAACCGAGAAAACCGTTGAGCCGGCGACTCGCGAGCAGCGACCTTCCGAGTCGCAGCCTGCGGCTGACACCGAGGCCAAAGCTCAACAGACCGCTGATAAGCAGGTGGGGGAGAGCGCCTCAAGCAAGCCCCGCCGCTGTCGTCACCGCGGCGGTCGTGGCTCAAATGCCGAGGCCGCGGCCGAGAAGGCGGCGATACAAAACAGAGATGAGAAGGCCGAGACTCCGGTGGACCAGGTCAAGCGCCAGCCGGCGAAGGAGACTAAGTCTGATCGTCCGCAAAAGCGCTCGTCTGCGCCCAAGCAGGAACGCAATACCCGGGCAGATTCCAAGCGTAAGCCCCATGCACAGGCTGAGCCTGCCGCAGCTGATAATGCTGCCCAGCGGTCTGAGCCGACCGTCCACGGCGAGGTCTCGGCATTTGCCCTGGCCCGCGTGCTGGGCAGGCAGCTGCTCAAGGTTGTCCCCACGCCTACGGCGCTCTCCAAGATCAAGGAGCAGCAGACCCAGATTGTAAGGGTTGAAGGCAAGGACGGTAAAAAGACGCCGCAGCGCGCTCAGCACAACGAAATGTCCAATCGCAAAATCGCCGAGGAAATCGCAATCATCCAAGCTTGGATAGAGCAGAATCGCGGTGCCGATACGCCGATCGCCTCGCGTCGCCAGCGTGCCTACCAGATTTTCAACGACGAGAAAGCTTTCGACGGCAAGCATGGCGAGCGCCTGATTAAGCGCATGGCCGAAAAGGGCATCAACATGCAGGCGATCAAGGTTGCTCCTAATCGCCCCGTGCACTTTACGGGTTTCTTTACGCTTGGTGCCGATAAGCCGTTCATTATGGTCGAGAACCTGGACACCTACGACGAGATCGTCAAACTCCTGCGTGGCCGTAAGCATGCCAAGCTCTTTGGCACCAAGGTGGGCGGCGTAATCTTTGGCGGCGGCTGCAAGGCGAGCGTCTCGCATGCACTGGATGATTATCTGGCCGAGATCGGTTATCGCTTTACCTACGTGTACTACGTGGGCGATATCGACCGCGAGGGTGCACGCATCGTCGAGCAGGCCCGCAATGCCAACGTCGTCGAGATTCGCCTGCATGCCGGTATGTACCGCGCCATGCTCGCTGAGCACAAGCGCCGCGTGAGGGCCGGTGGCGAGTGCGAGCCCGCGGCAGCCAACCAGGGCGTGCCGCAGAACCTTGCTGCCACGATCAAAGACCTGCCCATGGTTACGCGCGTACAGTTCCGCAACGTGCTGCGTGAGGGTGGACGAATTCCGCAGGAGATTCTGATGACCGCCGACTATCGGGATGGCGACTCGGGAAGCTTCGACCGCATGCTGAATAATTAGTTCCGCCGTTCTACCGAACGGCGGTTCTCTCGACGCTGCGAGGGGTCCTGGCACGGCAATCTGACGTTCAACTTCGGCGGCGCGACCAGAAGGTCAGCGCCGCCTTGTTTCACGTCACCTTGCCATACCAGGACCCCTCTCGCTGTCACGCCCAAAACATCGAGGTTAGTGGCCTCCTGTTCGTGCGGAACTCGCGATAAACCTAAGTCGGTGTCCCCGCTCTCCCGGGGCCTGTGGTTACTTGGTTGTTGCATGCGGTCCGCTGCGTCGCTTCGTTTCTTGCGTGCTGCTCTGGAAAAACGCTTCACGTTTCCTCAGTTCCGCACCCTTGCGGATTCGAATCCCTCCGCTTGCCCACAAGAAAAACCTCCCGATCGGCTATGCGTTCGGGAGGTTTGTTTCTTTGGCTGGGACGGAGGGATTCGAACCCCCAACAGCCGGCACCAAAAACCGGAGTTCTACCGTTGAACTACGTCCCAATGTGAGTGTTGCTTAGGGCAACTTGGTTAGTTTACCTAATCTGCGAGGGCATCGCAAACGCCGTCGAGAAGACGGACAGCGAGCGTCTGCGCGTCGCTTGCCGTAAAGGTGCCGTTGTAGCGCGTCATGCCGGTGAGTTCGATGCGAATGCGTGCGGGCTTTTGCTGCGAAGCCGCATCGGCGGTGCGGATGCGCTGGGCCAGGTTGTGGCACTCGGCAAGAGCGATTGTGGCGCGCGGTGCCGCATCCGCCGGAAGCTCGTCGCTTGCAATCTCGAGCACCAGGTCGACATCAGTTGGAACCTCGGAATCACAGAGCATCATGCCGCTGGCATCGGTGGTTGCCGTGGAGATGTTCCACATACGCGATGCCACGTTACGCGCAATGGGGTCCTCGCCGATAACGGCAATGCGGAAACGCTCAAGCACGTTGGCGGCACGTGCAAAGCCAATGCGCGATTCTGCTTCGGTGACCGAGGGCTTGCCCTCCCATACATGGTGCAGGCGATTGATGTAGGCGTAGGTATCTTGGAAAGCCATGCCGTCGGCAAATAGACCGACATTTTCTTGGAATTGCTGCAGTGCGGCTTCGGTGTGCGGGCCAAAATAGCCATCGTCGGCGCCGCAGGCAAATCCCAGTACGTTGAGTGCGCGTTGCAGGGCCTGAACGTCGGCACCATGTAAATTGGGCATGCGTAGATAGAGCGTGCGATCACCCAGTTTGTATGAGGCGTCGACCAGGGCGCTCCAGCAGGGAATGTCGACGGCGTGGCCGGCGGCAAGACCGCTGTCAAGCCTAAAGGTGCCGACCGCCTGCTCCGTAGTGGCGCCAAAGCGCTTGTCGGCAATTTCGTCGGCATCAATTGTGTAACCGAGTTGCAGAAGGCGGGACTGAACGTCCTCGACGGCTGCTCCCTGCATTCCCGATGTGATAGGTTCCATGAACGGACCCCCTTCGGCGTACCAATTCGTACTATAGAGACGCATGTCGGATAGACAACGCATTGGGATGCATAAACATGCACTCAACAGTGTAGCAAGTTGTGCCCGGAAACGCTGCCGACAGGTTTGGTAACCCCCGTTAGTTAAGCCGCTCCACAAAGAAATCTGCCATGGAGAGGAACAGCTCGCGCGCATGCGGGTCGAGTGTGACGTCCTTGATGGCGGCCTTGGCCCTGGCGGTTAGGTCGATTGCATAGGCGCGAGCAAAGTCAATGGAGCCGGTCTCCTGGAAGATCTCCACGGCGCGTGCGAGCTGCGCGGGGTCCTCGGTGCCCGAGGAAAGGATTGTCTCGACCTCGTCGTGGCGGCACTCATTGGACAGAGCGTGCACGGCAACGAGTGTGCGCTTGCCCTCGGTGATATCGGTTCGGAAGTCCTTGTTGGCAGCTTCCTTGGTGCCGACCAAATTGAGCAGGTCGTCTTGAATCTGAAAGGCAAGGCCAGTGTGCAGGCCAAAGGCGCGTAGCGCCTCAATCTGCTCCTCGCTGCCGCCACCGATAATGGCTCCGGCGGCAAGCGGCGTTGCTCCGCTGTAAAACGCGGTCTTGTGCGTCGCCATGTCCAGATAATCGTCGACCGAGATATCAAAGCGCCCGTCGCGGACCCAGCCCAGGTCGAGCGCCTGGCCCTCGATGGTGTGTACGATCATCTCGGTGAGCTCGTGGAGCACGCGGAGTTTCACGTCTGCCTCGAGCGTGGGATCGTCGAGCACGGTCTTGGTGACCATGGTGAGCGCCAGGTCGCCGCAGTTGATGGCAAGCCCCGTACCCTCGGTAAGGTACATACAGGGCTTGCCGCGACGCAGCTGCCCATTGTCGGCAATGTCGTCGTGGATGAGCGCACCGGATTGGAAGTGCTCGATGGCTGCCGCGGCGCTGTGGGCGTCCTCAAAGCTGCCGCCCACCGCGGCGGCGGCGAGCATGCAGATGAGCGGGCGGTGGCGTTTTCCGGCGTTGGCCGTAAATGCCGAGAGCGGGGTGTACAGGTAGCGCTCGATATCGGCGGAGGTCGCCTGTCCGTCAAAGAACGTGGCCAGATAGTCGTTAATCTGGTCAAAGTGCTGGGCTAAAAAGCTGGTAAACGGACTGGACACGGGTTCTCGCATTCTTTCTTAGGTTGCACCGTTGCATTATGCAGACAACATATTGCCACATTGGGGCGTTGAGCGCGGCGGTTGAAGACGATTGAGTCTTGCGGCCGCAAACGCGGCAAGGGGCTCGGCTAGATAAGCCCAAAGTGTTCGAGCGCGGTGACGACGCCGTCGTGGTCGAAGCTGTCGGTTACGTGGTCGGCCTTTTCCTTGAGGAAGTCCGGCGCGTTGCCCATGGCGATGCCAACGTCGACCGTCTCCATGAGGGCGATATCGTTGCTCGCATCGCCAATGCCATACACGGTGCCGTGGTCGGGTCCCAGAGCGCCGAGCACGGCCTGAATCCCGGCCCGTTTGGTGCACTCTCGAGGCGAAATCTCCGTCACCTCAAGCTCGAGCTCATTAAAGCAGAGGAGGGGTCCAAGCTCTTTATCCTGAGCGATGCGGTTGGCAAGCTGCGTTGACATGAGAATCTTGTAGGCGTTGTAGTGCTTAAGTCGCGTGACGGCGTCACCCACGGTGCGTGCGTATCCGTACGTCTCGGGGGCATCTGCGCTCATGCGCACGACGTGATCGAGACCCTCAAAGCGAATGACCTCACCCGATTGCTCAAGGTAGGGGGCGAGGCGTTGCAGCAGGCCAGGATTTATGGCCACATTCCGTACGACGCGCCCCTCGAGTTCGGCGTAACCGCCCGCGAGACATACGACGCCCGCCCACGGCAGTTCGAGCAGCTTGGGATGGATGCAGCTGAGGGTACGCCCCGTGCAGATAAACGCCATATTGCCCTTGGCGACAAAATCACGGATGGCTTGCGAGACCGCTTCATTGGGGTAGGGGGAGAGGTCTCGTTCATCCTCGGGGAGCTCTTGGACGAGTTTGGGATCTTGCCAGGCGAGCGTGCCGTCGATATCGAAGAAGCAGATATCGCCGCGCTTATGGGCTGCGCTGGCGGCAGGGGAGGCCGAGGTGGTGGGCACAAATCCCGGCTCGAGGCCCATGATCTGGTCAAAATGCTCTTTAACGCGGGAAACGGAGATGCCGATAATCACCTGGGCGGTCTTGCCCGTAATGATGAGGCCCTTGGCGCCCACCGCGACAAACGACGCGTTATCTGCAACGATGGAAGGGTCTGCGACCTCGACGCGCAGGCGCGTGGCGCAGTTGGTTGCTCCTACAATATTGCTAACGCCACCCAAGAGCGCAACGACTTGCTCAGCAAGCAGATGATCTTGGGATGATTGGTTGTCGGTGCCGTTTTGGGCCGCGCCTTCTTTGGCAGAGCTTTTTCCCGTCAGACGTGCGAGCGCCGCATCGCTGGCGATATGATCCTCGCGGCCTGGGGTTTTTAGGTCGAAAGCCAGAATGAGGCCCCGGAAGACCAGAAAAAAGACAGCGCTAAACATCAGACCGATACCGAGCGCCAAAAGATAGGAGCCGGCATGCATTCGCATGAGTGGGATGAAGTTGAAGGCCGTCATTTCCATGAGACCGCCCGAGAAGATGCCGACGATGCCAAGGAAGTTCATGGTCATGGCAAGGCAGGAGGATAGGACGGCGTAGAGCAAAAAGAGTCCGGGATAGGTGAACATAAAGAGAAACTCGAGCGGCTCGGTGACACCGCAGACCACCGAGGCGACGATGGCGGGCAAAAGGATGACCTTAAGGCCGGCGCGGCGTTCGGGTTTGGCGGTGAAATAGAATGCTGCCGCGATGGCGGGAAGGCCAAAGAGTTTGCCCCAACCGGTGGCGGTAAAACCTGCCCAGGGCGCAAGTTCATTTAAAGGGCGCGTGCTATGGGAGAGAATGGGGAGCAGGTTGGTCCACGTGGCGTAAATGCCGTCGTGAATGACCAGATTGTCGTAATAGATGGGCATATAGAGCAGGTGGTGCAGCCCCATGGGCTCGAGTGCTCGCTCCAAAAACACAAAGATGCCCACGCCGAAGGGGCCGACGCCCGCAAGTGCGTGGCGCAGCGTTTCGGTCACAGCGTATGCGAAGGGCACGATGGCGGCCGAGATGGCGGCAAGGGCAAACACGGCAAAAAAGCTGATGAGGTAGACCAGCGAGGAACCCGAGAAGGTGCCGAGCCAATCGGGAACCTTGGCATCGTAGAAGCGGTCATGGATCGCGACGACGGTTGCCGACACCGCCAGCGGGCCGATAATGCCGGTGTCGAGCGTCTTGATGCCGTCGATGACGGTGATGCCGCTAGCGGAGGTCAAAAACGACGGGTACTTAAGCCCAAGGTTGTCTCCGCTCAGCTTAATGATCTCGCTCAAAAAGAAGCAATAGGCAAAATAGGCCACGAGTGCCTCGAGGCAGCAGCGTGCCGGTTGCTTTTGGGCAAGACCGATAGGCAGCGCTACGGCAAAAAGGAGCGGGAGACGTTTAAAGACCGTCCACGAGCCGCGCTGGATGATGGTCCAGAAAACGTACCAAGGGGTTCCGTATACGGCGAGGTCACCGACGATGTCTACGGTCGTGGCGAGGGCGGAGATGCCGACCATGAGGCCTGATATAGAAAACAGCATGGCGGGCGCGAACATGGCTCCGCCAAAACGTTGGATTTTCTGCAGCATAATATGCCTTCCGGATGCAACATGCTGTGCGAGCAAGAACGTTTAAACAATGAACTCATTGTAGAGGACTGGCTGCTTGCCGCATTGACGGTTTTGATTCGGTCCGATTTGGGTTTCGGGGGAACCGTCGACGGTAAATAATCCGTGCTTTACCGATAATCGGTTTAAACAACCCAAAGAAATGCTATCGTGCCTAGCCATACATATTCATTAGAGGTGAAGTCATGCCAAAAGCGATATACGAAGGAATCTACCGAGAAATACGCTCGCGCATCATTAATGGGACCTATGCGTTTCAGGAGATGCTGCCAACCGAAGCTGAGTTGACCGCGGAGTTCGGATGTACTCGCAATACCGTCCGTCGCGCCTTGGGTATGCTGGCCGACGGGATGTTTGTGCAGCCCATACACGGCAAGGGCGTGCGCGTTATTTGGCTTAAGGGCGAAACCGACATGTTGGGCGCACTCGAAGAGGTTGAGTCGTTTGGCGAGTTCGCAAAACGCAACAATGCCGTTGCATCGACCGAGGTCAAGTCTTTTGAACATTTGATTTGCACTGAGCAACTTTCTCGTCGCCTGGGCTTTAAGGTGGGCGAGGAGCTGATTCGCGTGGTGCGTGTCCGAAGCCTCAACGGCAGTGCTCGCCAGGTGGACCACGGCTACTTTTTGGAGTCGATCGCCAAGGGCCTGACGCCCGAGATCGCCGAGAAGTCTATCTACGACTATCTGGAGCACAAACGCGGCGTCAAGGTGATGGCGAGTCGTCGTACGGTGAGCGTCGAGCTTGCCAACGATGAGGACTGCAGCTACTTGGACCTTGGCAAATACAACTGTGTCGCTGTCATGGAGAGCCAGTCGTACACCTCGGACGGCATCTTGTTCGAGGTCACGCATGCCCGCACGCATCCCGAGATCTTCCACTACCGCGTCAACTCCAAGCGATAGCCGGCTAGCTCGCAGCCTGACGAGACTACTCATGCCCTCAAAGAGAAAACGCCCGGTCAAACCGACGATGCATCGGCTTGACCGGGCGTTTTCTCTGCATTCGATAAAAAATAATTGTTTATACAAAACTTGTCAAGTACCAAGTTGAAATTACCGTTCACCGAAGGTTTTCTACCGCTCTAGTAATACTTGTTCAAACAACTAGCCAAATAGCGTATCGTACAAATCAGCAAAAGGGGCAAAGTCCCCGAGCCAATCTCCGAAGGCGGCGGCAAAGGGTGCCGCCACGGTGTGAAAGGGTGGATTGTAATGAAGAACGAAATGAGCAGAAGGCAGTTCCTGGGCTTCGCTGGTTCCGCGGCTGCGGTTCTTGGTCTGGGTCTTGTGGGCTGCGGTGGCTCCGCCGGCTCCGGCTCCTCTGCTTCTGGTGACGCTGCCGAGGTCTACTTCCTCCAATTTAAGCCCGAGGTCGACAAGGAGTGGAAGGAGATCGCCAAGGCCTATAAGAAGGAGAAGGGCGTCGAGGTCAAGATCGTGACCGCCGCCTCCAACACCTACGAGGAGAAGCTCAAGTCCGAGATGTCCAAGAGCTCCGCTCCGACGCTGTTCCAGGTCAACGGCCCCACCGGCCTTAAGAACTGGAAGGACTACTGCGCCGATCTTTCCGACACCAAGCTCCGCGGCGAGCTCATCGACGACTCTCTGGCGCTGCAGTCCGACGGCAAGGATCTGGGTATCGACTGGGTTCAGGAGAGCTACGGCATCATCTATAACAAGGAGCTCCTCGAGAAGGCCGGCTACAAGGCCGAGGACATCAACTCCTTCGACAAGCTGAAGGCTTGCGCCGATGACATCCAGGCCCGCAAGGACGAGCTCGGCGTTGACGGTGCCTTCACTTCCGCCGGTATGGATGACTCCTCCAGCTGGCGCTACACCACCCACCTCGCCAACCTCCCGCTCTACTACGAGTTCGAGAAGGAGCACAACCAGGAGGACGACGAGATCAAGGGCGAGTATCTCGATAACTTCAAGCAGATTTTCGACCTGTACATCACCGACTCCACCTGCGATCCTTCGCAGCTTGCCTCCAAGACCGGTGACGACGCCACCAACGAGTTCGCAACCGGCAAGGCCGTCTTCTACCAGAACGGCTCTTGGGCCTACGCCGACCTCACCAAGGCCGGTATGACCGATGACCAGCTCGGCATGCTGCCGATCTACATCGGCGTCGACGGCGAGGAGAACCAGGGCCTGTGCTCCGGCGGCGAGAACTACTGGTGCGTCAGCTCCCAGGCTTCCGAGGATGCCCAGAAGGCCACCGAGGACTTCATGTATTGGTGCGTCACTTCTGACACCGCCACCAGCATCATCGCTGACAAGATGGGTCTGACCGCCCCGTTCAAGAGCGCTAAGGAGACCACCAACGTCTTCTCGCAGCAGGCCGTTGCTATGGCCAAGGACGGCAAGAAGACCGTTGCTTGGGACTTCGTCTACATTCCCTCCGAGGAGTGGAAGAAGAACCTCAAGCAGGCTCTGATCGCCTATGCTGCCGACAACAGCAAGTGGGACGGCGTCAAGAACGCCTTCGTCGATGGCTGGAAGACCGAGAAGGCCGCTTCCGAGTAAGCAGTTGCTGCCCAAGCTATCTGATTAGCGACAGGGGGCGGGCAGACGCAGGTTTGCCCGCCCCCTGCATATTGAAAGGACCCTTCTATGGGCAAAGCACTCAAGCGCTGGTGGCCGCTCTTTATGCTGCCTACGTGCCTGGCGTTTATGATCGGGTTCGTGATTCCCTTTATCCAGGGCTTCTATCTCTCGTTCTGCCAGTTTATTACCATTAACAACGCGCACTTCGTCGGTATCGAGAACTACGTGCGCGCACTGTCCGATCCGCAGTTCTCCACGTCGTTCTTCTTTACGGTGGCGTTCGCCTTCCTGTCGACGGTGCTCATCAACGTGATTGCTCTCGCCATCGCGCAGGCGCTCACCCGCAAAGCGCTCAAGGGTACCAACATCTTCCGTACGATCTTCTTTATGCCTAACCTGATCGGCGGCATCGTGCTGGGCTACATTTGGCAGATTCTGATCAACTGCCTGCTCTCCAACGTGGGCGCCCAGCTCATTGCCCTTAACTCTGCTGCTGGCTTCTGGGGCCTTATCATCCTGACCCTGTGGCAGCAGGTCGGCTACATGATGATCATCTACATCGCCGGTCTGCAGTCCATTCCGTCCGATTACATCGAGGCCGCCAAGGTTGACGGTGCCACGGCATGGCAGACGTTCTGGAAGGTTAAGATCCCCAATCTGATGCCGACCATCACCATCTGCCTGTTCCTGTCCATCACCAACGGCTTTAAGCTGTTCGACCAGAACCTCGCCCTTACCGGTGGCGCCCCGGCGCACTCCACCGAGATGCTCGCCCTGAACATCTACAACACGTTCTATTCGCGTGCTGGTATCGCATGGCAGGGCATCGGTCAGGCCAAGGCAGTTATCTTCTGCATCCTGGTCGTCGCCATCTCTATGATTCAGCTTAAGGCCACGAGGTCCAAGGAGGTGCAGCAGTAATGAAACGCGATAAGGCTATCAACCGCGCGCTCTCGATTTTCTTTACGATCCTGTCGCTCGCATGGATCTACCCCGTGTTTATGATTGCGCTCAATTCCTTTAAGAAAGCGACCGCAATCAGCACCACCACGGCGTTCGACCTGCTCACGCCCGAGTCGTTCAACGGCCTTGCAAACTACGTGCACGCTCTGAACGAGCAGGGCTTTGCCTCAGCATTTATGTACTCGCTCATCATCACGGTCACGTCGGTCGTGCTGATCTTGGTGTGCTGCTCCATGTGCGCTTGGTACGTGGTTCGTGTCAACAACAAGATCTCGAACTTCTTCTATTACCTGTTCGTGTTCTCGATGGTCGTACCGTTCCAGATGCTCATGTTCACGCTGTCCAATTTGGCGGACCGCATCGGCTTTAATACGCCGTTCAACATCTGCTTTATCTATCTGGGCTTTGGCGCAGGCCTGGCAGTCTTTATGTTCGCCGGCTTTGTAAAGAACATCCCGCTCGAGATCGAGGAGGCGGCCATGATCGACGGCTGCAACCCGGTCCAGGTGTTCTTTAAGATCGTCCTTCCCATCATGAAGCCCACCTATCTTTCGGTCGGCATTCTCGAGACCATGTGGGTCTGGAACGACTACCTGCTGCCCTACCTTACGCTCGACTCCACCAAGTACAAGACCATTCCTATTTTGATCCAGTACTTCCGCGGCGGCTATGGCCACGTCGAGCTCGGCCCCATGATGGCCTGCATCATGATGGTCGTTATCCCCATCGTCATCATGTACATCTTCTGCCAGAAGTACATCATCGACGGTGTGGTGGCAGGTGCCGTCAAGGGCTGATGCCGTAACTGTTTTGCAAGTTTCTGCGGCGCCCCTCAGCGTGGCGCCGCATATCGAAAGGTAAAGACATGGCCGAGATTGTTCTCAAACATGTTCAGAAGGTGTATCCCAACAACGAGTCAAAAAAGAAGGGCTTCTTTGGCAAAAAGAAGAAGACCGAGGAGAAGAAGCACAACCTCAAGGTTACCGAGGACGGTGTGCTCGCTGTAGAGGACTTCAACCTCACCGTTCACGACCAGGAGTTCATCGTCCTCGTTGGCCCATCTGGCTGCGGTAAGTCCACGACGATGCGCATGGTCGCCGGCCTGGAGGACATCACCTCGGGTGACGTGCTCATCGACGGCAAGCGCGTCAACGACGTGGCACCCAAGGACCGCGACATCGCCATGGTGTTCCAGAGCTACGCTCTGTACCCCAACATGACGGTGTACGAGAACATGGCGTTTACGCTCGAGCTCAAGAAGGTCCCCAAAGACGAGATCGACCGCAAGGTTCGCTCCGCTGCCGAGATCCTGGGTATCACCGAGTACCTCGACCGCAAGCCCAAGGCACTCTCTGGCGGTCAGCGTCAGCGCGTCGCCATTGGCCGCGCCATCGTGCGTGACCCTAAGGTCTTCCTGATGGACGAGCCGCTGTCTAACTTGGACGCCAAGCTTCGTAACCAGATGCGTGCCGAGCTTATCAAGCTGCGTCACGAGATCAAGGGTACGTTCATCTACGTTACCCACGACCAGACCGAGGCCATGACCCTTGGCGACCGCATCGTGGTCATGAAGGACGGCGTCGTCCAGCAGATCGCCACCCCGCAGGAGGTCTTCAACCATCCCGCGAACATCTTCGTCGCCGGCTTCATCGGCGTGCCGCAGATGAACTTCTTCGATGCCCAGCTGGTGCGCTCGGGCAACGGCTTCACCGTCAAGACCGACGACATGAATGTCGCGCTAGCTCCCGAGACCTGCGCTCAGCTTGCACTTAACTGGGACGGCGGCGACGTGAAGGAGATCACGGCTGGCGTGCGCCCCGAGCAGATTCTGCTTGCCGACAAGGACGAGGAGGGTGCGCTCCAGGGTACCGTCGAGGTGACCGAGCTCATGGGTTCGACCGAGCATGTCCACGTGACGTCCCCCGACGGCCAGTTTGTCCTAATCATCCCCGTCGTCGACCTCGAGGCCAAGGGCGCGCTCAAGGCGGGCGACACCATCTGGTTCAAGTTCGAGAAGAACGCGACCCATCTCTTCGATAAGGTGTCTGGCAAGAACCTTATCTAGGCCCGGTGCATCCAGGCCCTCCCTTTGGGCGACTGCGGTATTGCCATCCTTTTGCCGCGGTCACATATAAGGCTCCTCTCCCGTCCACTGGGCGAGAGGGGAGCCTTTCTTTGTGCCGGGGCTGTCTGGCGGACTGTCTCAATCTGTAACAGGACGAGGGCCAAAGTCGGTCTAGGTGTTACAGATTGAGACATTGCTGAGCCGTCTGCCCTTCTGTCTCAATCCATAACAATTGGAGGGTCGAATGGGGCCTAGATGTTACAGATTGAGATGAAACTTTTCGTTATTTCGAACTGTCTCAATCCATAACATGAAGGACGGTTTTTGGCGGCTGACTGTTACAGATAAAGATTGTTTTTAGCTGGCTTATCCGTTTGTCTCATCCTGTAACAGTTAGACCCGATTCCGGCGGTTATCTGTTACAGATCGAGACAGTTCATCGGGGCAATTCTGTTTGTCTCGATCTGTAACAGATAGGCCCAATTCTGCCGGGTAGATGTTACAGATTGAGAGTGTTTGGAAGAGGCGGGCCGTGGGGCAACACACGGGCATAAAAACGGAGCCGTGTTACCACGACTCCGTTTTCAAGAGGATGGGTAAAGAAAACGAAATTAGCTCAGGTGCCAAATCTCGTCGTTGTACTGGGAAATCGTGCGGTCGGATGAGAAGGTGCCGGCATTGGCGATGTTGATCAGCGCCTTGCGCATCCAAGCGTCCTGATCCTCGTAGTCGGCCAGCACGCGCTCCTTGGTCTGGATGTACTCCTCTATGTCGAGCAGGGCCATAAACCAGTCCTTGCCCTTGATGTCGTCGTGCAGTCGCTGTAGGCGCTCGGCGTTGCCGGTCGCCATAAAGGCGGGGCTGGTAATAAAGTCCACCAGCAGCTTGATGCCGGGCTTGCGATAGAGCGTACCGGCGTTGTAGGTGCCGTCGGCGTAGAGCTGCTCAACCTGCTTGGACGAGGCGCCAAAGGTGTAGATGTTCTCGTCGCCCACGAGCTCGGCAATCTCCACGTTGGCACCGTCGAGCGTGCACAGGGTCAGGGCACCGTTGAGCATGAACTTCATGTTGGAGGTGCCACTCGCCTCCTTGGAGGCCAGGCTGATCTGCTCGGAGATGTCAGCAGCGGGGATCACGCGCTCGGCGGCGGTGACGTTGTAGTTCTCGATCATGACAACCTGCAGGTAAGGGGCCACGTCGGGATCGTTTGCAATCCACTGCGACAGCGTTAGGATCAGGTGGATGATGTCCTGGGCGATGGTGTAGGCAGGTGCCGCCTTGCCGCCAAAGATGATGGTGACGGGGTGATTGGGCTTGTTGCCGTTCTTGATGTCGAGATACTTCCAGATGATGTAGAGTGCGAGCATCTGCTGGCGCTTGTACTCGTGGATACGCTTGACCTGGACGTCGATGATGGCGTTGGAGGGAATCGTCACACCCTGCTCGAGCGCCATGAACTGGCGCATGATTGCCTTGGCCTCTGCCTTGGTGGCGGCCAAGCGCTCAAGAACGTCCTTATCGTCGGCGAACTCGGCGAGCTTGTTCAGGTCACCGGTATTGCGCCAATCGGAGCCAATCACATCGTCGAGCAGGCTGGCGAGCGCGGGGTTGGCACCATGGATCCAACGGCGGAAGGTGATGCCGTTGGTCTTGTTGGAGAACTTCTCGGGATAGATCTCGTAGAACGGATGAAGTTCGGTGTCCTCCAGAATCTTGGTGTGGAGTGCGGCGACGCCGTTGATGGAGAAGCCAAAGTGGATGTCCATGTGGGCCATGTGGACGGTGTCGTGCTCGTCGATGATGACGACGCGCGGATCGTCGTGCTCGCCTTTGGCGACCTCGTCAAGCTTGACGATGATGTCGGCGATGGCGGGGGAGACCTTTTGTAGGCTTGCGAGCGGCCACTTCTCGAGCGCTTCGGCAAGAATCGTGTGGTTGGTGTAGGCGACCATGGAACGTACGATGGAAACGGCCTCGTCAAACTCAATGCCGTGCTCGGTGGTGAGCAGGCGAATGAGCTCGGGGATGACCATGGTGGGGTGCGTATCGTTGATCTGGACCACGGCGTAATCGGCCAGGTCGTGCAGGTTGCTGCCGCGCTCGATGGCCTCGTCAATCAGGAGCTGGGCGGCGTTGCTCACCATGAAGTACTCCTGGTAGATGCGAAGCAGGCGGCCCTGCTCGTCGGAGTCATCCGGATAGAGGAACAACGTGAGGTTCTTGGCGATCTGGGTCTTGTCGAAGTCGATGGAGCTGCCGGGGACCATGCTGTCGTCGACACTTGCCAGGTCAAACAGGCGCAGGCGGTTCTTGGTGGACCGGCCGTAACCGGGCACATCGATGTTGACGAGCTTGGAGGTGACGGCAAAATCGCCGAACTCGACGGTGTAGGAGCGGTCATCATCGATCAGAATGTCCTGCTCGTCGAGCCACTCGTCGGGGACGGCCTTCTGCTGGTTGGCGACAAAGCGCTGGCGGAACAGGCCGTAGTGGTAGTTGAGACCAACGCCGTCACCGGTGAGACCCAGCGTGGCGATGGAGTCCAGGAAGCACGCGGCCAAACGGCCCAGGCCGCCATTGCCCAGCGACGGCTCGACCTCAAACTCCTCGATCTTGTTGAGGTCGTGGCCCGCGGCGGTGAGCTGCTCCTTGACCTCGTCGTAGATGCCGAGGTCGATCATGTTGTTGATGAGCAACTTGCCGATCAAAAACTCGGCAGAGATGTAATAGAGCTTTTTCTTGCCGTTGTTGAGCGGGCAGGCGGCAGAGCGCTCCTGCACGAGTTTGACGAGCAGCTTGTAAATGTGGCGATCATCGAGTTGCTCGAGCGAAGTTCCAAAGGACTGCTCGGCAAGATCCGCAAGATTGATATGGGGCATGTTTCCTCCTGTGGTGAGTCGACTACATGTCAGAAATTCAAAAGAAGCCCGCGCGAGGGATTGGGATGGCCTCGCGCGGGAAAAGCGGTCGCGTCCGCACGGTGGGGTGGGGTCGGGCGCGGTGGCTCCTATTGGGGAAGCTCAATTTCGGCTTCCGACGGGATGCGGAAGTAGGTTTCGGTCCAGTCGGTGAGCTTGTGCTCGAGCTCGCGGGTGATGGCGCCATCGAGCATGCGCCAGGTCCAGTTGCCGCCTAGGGTGGCGGGGGTGTTGATACGGGCCTCATTTCCCAGGTTGAGGAGGTCCTGCATGGTGTAGATGCAGGTGTCGCTCACACTGGCGGCAATGGTGCGGTTGAGCGCATCGGTGATGGGCTCGCCAGCCTGCTGATGGGTGTACAAAGCTGCCTGCTCGCGCTGACGCGGAGTGGCCGTACCCTCGAACCAGCCGCGTGCCGTCTCGTTGTCGTGCGTGCCCACATAGGCGACGGTGTTGGCGATGTAGTTGTGGGGCAGATAGTATGAGTTGCTGCCCTCAAAGGCAAACTGCAAGATCTTCATGCCAGGGAAGCCCGTGGTGTCGCGCATGTCGATAACGCCGGGGGTAAGGAAGCCAAGATCTTCGGCGATGATGGGCAGTGTGCCGAGTTTTTCCTCGAGCGTCTTGAAGAGCTTGAGGCCGGGGCCCTGCGTCCACGAACCGTAAGACGAGTCGGGTGAAGAGAAGGGCACCTCCCAAAAGGCTTCGAATCCGCGGAAGTGGTCCAAGCGGATGACGTCGTACATGTCGAGGGCGGCGCGAATGCGGTCCTCCCACCAGGAGAAGCCGTCGGACTCCATGGCGTCCCAGTCGTAGATGGGGTTGCCCCAGTACTGGCCGGTGGCCGAGAACTGGTCGGGCGGCGTGCCGGCGACGCTCACGGGATTGCCGGCGGTGTCGATCTTAAAGAGCTCAGGTGTCGCCCACATCTCGACGGAGTCACGCGAGACATAGATGGGCAGGTCGCCGATGATCAGGATGTCGCGCTCGTTGGCATAGGCTTTGAGGCGGCTCCACTGGCGATTGAAGTAGTACTGCGTCATCTGGTGGTAGAGCATACGCGCCGGATGGTCGGCGCAGACCTTGGCGGAAGCCTCGCCGCGGCGGCGGAGCTCCTCGGGCCACTCCCAAAACGCCTTGAGACCGCACTCCTCTTTGACGGTCATGAACTCGCAGTAGGGGATGAGCCAGTCCTCGTTGGCCTGGATAAAGTCATCGAAATCGGCCGGCTTGTCGGCAGCAAAGCGCTCAGCGGCTCGGTCGAGAATCTGACGGCGGCCGCCAAAGATAGCACCGTAGTCGACATTGCTTGGGTCGGATCCCAGATACACGCCGTCGATATCGCGCTGCTCCAGATAGCCGGCCTCAATAAGCTCGGCAAAGTCGATGAAATTGGGGTTGCCCGCGCGGGCCGAGAACGACTGATAGGGCGAATCGCCATAGCTGGTCGTCGTAAGGGGCAGAATCTGCCAGTAATGTTGTTTGCACGAGGCGAGAAAATCGACGAAGTCGTAGGCATTCCAGCCAAAGCCGCCGATTCCGTATGGTCCGGGCAGAGATGAGACGGGCATGAGGACGCCGCTTGCACGCTCCATGAATGCGCTCACCAACCTTCTTGTTGTGGGGTCGGCCTGCAGATGGATAGACAGCCCGTCCCCGAGTTTCTAATTCGATATGCTTATTGTAGAGCATGTTGTTTAAACATGTACAGGCAAGATAGAAAAGTTGGGCGGATTTCGGTGAATGGTTACGCGCCATAAAAAAGCCCCAGTCTCACATCGTGAGACCGGGGCAAGAACAGTATGTAGGTTTTTGCTACTCGGCGTCGGCGAAGCCGTTGGGGTTGTGGCTCTGCCAGTTCCAGCTGTCACGGCACATATCCGCGATGTCGTACTGCGCCTTCCAACCCATCATGCGCTCAGCCTTGGAGGCATCGCACCAGTTGGCGGCGATGTCGCCGGCGCGGCGCTCGCGAATCACATAGGGCAGCTCCTTGCCGCATGCCTTGGAGAAGGCGGCGACGACCTCGAGCACCGAAGTGCCGGTGCCGGTACCCAGGTTAAAGATCTCGACGCCGGTCTTTCCGTTCATCCAGTTAAGTGCGGCAACGTGGCCTGAGGCCAGGTCGCACACGTGGATGTAGTCGCGCACGCCGGTGCCGTCGGGCGTGGGATAGTCGTTACCAAAGACCTGTACAGCCTCGAGCTTGCCTACGGCGACCTGCGCGACGTAGGGTACCAGGTTGTTGGGGATGCCCTTGGGGTCCTCGCCGATCAGGCCTGACGGATGGGCGCCGATGGGGTTGAAGTAACGGAGCAGCACGACGTCCCACTCGGGGTCGGCGGTGTGGACGTCCATGAGGATCTGCTCGATCATCCATTTGGTCCAACCGTAGGGGTTGGTCGCAGGCTTCTTGGGGTCTTCCTCGGTAACGGGCGGGTTATCCGGGTCACCGTAGACGGTCGAGGAGCTCGAGAAGATAATCGACTTGCAGCCATGGTTGCGCATGACGTCAATGAGCACCAGGGTGTTTTCAATATTGTTGTGGTAGTACTCGACGGGCTTGCTTACCGACTCGCCAACGGCCTTAAAGCCGGCGAAGTGGATGACGCGGTCGATCTGGTGGGTATCGAAGATCTTGTTCATCGCATCGCGGTCGAGCACGTTGGCCTCGTAGAAGGTGAGGTTCTTGGCGGCCTCGTCGCCCACGATGGTCTTGACGCGGTCGATGGCGACGGCGCTGGAGTTGGAGAGGTCATCGACGACGACGACCTGGTAGCCGCCCTCGAGCAGCTGGACGACCGTGTGCGAGCCGATAAAGCCGGCGCCACCGGTAACGAGGACACAAGTGTCTTTAGGGTCGAGTGCTTTGGACATATAGTCTCCCATCGGATTAGGAACACTTCTTGTGGCGAGTATAGCGCAGGCAAGGGCCGCAAAACGTCTGGCCGAGCGAAAACCAGAGTAATGATGTTAACGTACTCATTGCAGGGGCGAACGGGAAGCATGTTTGCAGCTTGCATTGAGTCGCAAGCCGCCGAACCCGAGGAATTCTGCCGTTCGTGGAAATCGTTGGGATGTGGTGGATGTGCGCTAATATGTATGAATTGAGCGACATATAAACAGAACATGTAAACGGAGTACATATGTCACCAAACAGCGATTCCATCCTTTCCCAGGAGCTTTCGCGCCGCACGGCTCTTAAGGCCCTGTTCGGTGCCGCTTCTGCAGCCGTTCTTTTTGGCCTTCCCACGCACGCCCATGCGGCAGAGGCTTCAAAGGAAACCACCGCTAAACTGAATGCCGCACAGGCTAAGCTCGATGAGGTTCAAGCCCAGCTCGACAGCATCGCAAGCGAGTATGCGGCGTTGGCGAGTAAAAACGCCAAGACGCTCGACGACATCGAAGACGTCCAGGGCAAGATCGATGACACGCAGGCGCAGATCGATACCAAGAAGTCCGAGCTCAAGAAGAAGCGCGGCGACCTTTCCGATCGCGTGGCGGCCAGCTACAAGTCGGGCGGCACGAACATCCTGTCGCTGCTGTTAGCCTCTGGCTCGTTTGAGGAGCTCGTCGCCAACGCGCATTACGTCGAGAAGATCAACAAGAGCGATCGCGATGCCATCGAGGATATCCAGACCATTCAGGCGGAGCTCGATGCGCAGAAGACCGATCTTGAGGGGCAGAAGGCCGATCTGGAGAAGCTCAAAGACCAGCAGACTGCTCAGATGCAGGATATGCAGGCCAAGCAGCAGGAAGTCCAAACGGTGATCAACGGCCTTTCCGATGACGTCAAAGAGCTCATGGCGCAACGCGATTCCGAAATCCTTGCTGCCGCGCAGGCCGAGGAAGCTGCCAGGAAGGCGGCTGCAGCCGCAGCTGCCTCTGCAAATAAAAACAACACGTCTACGGGTGGCGGTTCGTATGCTCCCGGCAAGCCGCAGCAGAATGCCGGCTCGGGCAAGCAGCAGGCCGTCGTCAACGCTTGCTATTCCACGCCCTCGCCTGGCCAGAACTGGTGCGCGGCGTGGGTCACCAACGTCTTCCGCAACGCCGGCGTGGGCTATTACGGCGGCAACGCATGCGATATGTTCAACGCTTGGTGCTATAGCTCCAATCGCTCTGCGCTGCAGGTTGGCATGATCGTTGCCGATTCGTCCCACAGCGGCACTGGCGCCCCGGGCCTGATTTACGGTCATGTGGGCATCTACGTTGGCGGCGGTATCGTTATGAGTAACGAGGGCGCTATTACATCGAGGTCGCTCGACTCGTTTATTAGCTTCTATGGTACGGGCTCTGGCGTGCGTTGGGGCTGGCTTGGCGGTATTGCGCTATCGTAACGGCGGTTTGAAGTAAGTTGGTCCGTGGCTGCCCGAAAGGCATTAGGTTGCCTGCTCGGACAGTCCTGCTCGCACGGAGAGCACATTAAGTGCTCTCCGGCTCGTGCGGAACTCGCGACCAACCTTATGCCTCGCCCGCAGTCCCGGACCTTCCGAGTTCAAGGCGCGACACACCGGACTGGTTGTCTGAATTAAAGAAAGTGAAGGCCCCTTTCGGGGCCTTCTTTGTTAAAGGAATTCGCCTACTCGGTGGACTTCGGGCTCTAGGTCTACGCCGAATTGGTCTTTGACAGTTGCTTGGATATGGCGAATGAGTTCGTCGACGTCGGCGGCGGTGGCGTGGTCTGCGTTGACGATAAAGCCGCAATGCTTCTCACTCACCTGTGCACCGCCCACGGCATGTCCGCGCAGGCCTGCGTCCATGATGAGCTTTCCGGCAAAGTGGCCTTCGGGACGTTTAAAGGTTGAGCCTGCGCTTGGCATGTCGAGCGGTTGTTTGTCCTCGCGGCGCTGGCGATAGTCGTCCATATCGGCCTTAATCATTGCGGCGTTGCCTGGGGCCAGGTTAAAGGTTGCGGTGAGCACGATGAACCCATCGTCGGCGATGCGGCTTTTGCGATAGCCCAAGTTGAGCTCATCGACATCGAACTCAATGATGTTGCCGCTGCCGCGCGTGCCGTCGTCAAGGGCGCGGGCAGGTTTATAGACGCGTACGGACTCCAACACATCGGCCATGCAGGCACCGTAGGCGCCGGCGTTCATGTAGCAGGCTCCGCCGACCGATCCGGGGATGCCCGAGATAGGCTCCATGCCGGTGAGACCGGCCTCGGCCGCCGCGGTCGCAACATCCGAGAGCAGCGCACCGGCTGCTGCCGTAACGTGCGTGCCATCGACGGTGATGTCGGAGAGGCCCTCGCCCAGCGCCACGACGACGCCGCGGATACCCTTGTCGCCGACGAGCAGGTCGGAGCCGTTGCCCACGATGGTGAGCGGCAGATCGCAGCGATAGCAGGTGTCAAGCGTGGCGACGAGTCCCTGCTCGGTATCGGGCGTGACAAAGACATCGGCCGGGCCGCCGATCTTAAACGTGGTGTGCTCGCGCATGGGCTCGCTCATGAGCACGTTGTCCTCACCGGCAACACCGGCAAGCGCGCAGAGCAGGTCCTCGTTAAAAAAGTCATTCTCGTGCATACGAATATCCGCCTTATGGTGGTCGTTTTCATCAATCGATTGCAATATACCCCACCCGGATGGATTTGGTGCAAAGTAACCTGACCCCAATGCACTACATGGTGCAAAGGGGTCAGGTTACTTTGCACCAATCGCGGCGATAAAACAGCCGTCTACCGGATTGGTAAAGTGTTTATCATCGAGGTGGAGGGACGGTCGCTATACTTTCAAGAGATTGCGCGAATACTCGGAAGGAGCGAGATGGGCAACAAAGTTACTCTCAAGCAGATTGCCCAGGAGGTGGGGCTTTCCCCCTCGTCGGTCTCGCTGGTTCTCAACAATCGGCCTTGTCGCATCTCGGAAGAAAACCGCAAGCGCATCAAAGAGGTCGCGGCGCGCAACCACTATGTTCCCAACCAGATTGCGCGCAGCCTGGTCATGCGCGAGTCGCGCACGCTGGGCCTTATCGTTCCCAACATCGAGAGCCGTTTTTTTGCCTCGCTCGCTGGCAGCCTGGAAAAGCGCTGCCGCGAGGACGGCTACGCGCTTTTTATTACCAGCTCGGGTGGAAGCGCCGAGGACGATCTAGAGCTCCTGCGCCAGCTGGTGACGCGCGGCGTCGATGGTGTGTTTTTGGTCGTGGGCGACGAATTCTCGGACGACCGCGCTTTGCGCGAAGAAGTCAGCCATCTGCCCATCCCGGCGGTAATGGTTGACCGTGCCATTGAGGGACTCGAGTGCGACAAGGTGATGTTCGACCACGAGATGGGCGGCTACATGGCTACCCGCTATTTGATTGAGCAGGGCCACTGTCGTATTGCCTGCTTGGTTAACGCGCGCCGTTCCAATACGGGTCGTAAGCGTCTTGCCGGCTACGAGCGTGCGCTGCGCGAGGTGGGGCTGCCCATCGATGCGCGCTTGGAGTTCGAGAGCGAGTACTACATTCCGAGTGCCTATGAGGCATCGGAGGCGGTGCTTGCGACCGATGCCACCGCCGTGTTCGCAAGCTCGGACAACATTGCCCTCGGTCTGCTCAAGCGCCTACATGAGATGGGGAAGAGCATTCCGGGTGACATCTCGGTGGTGAGCTACGACAACTCGGCTGCTGATGTGCTGTTTGAGCCGGCACTGACCGCGATCGAGCAAGATCCGAGCGTGCTGGCCGAGCATGCCTTTAGCTGTATGGCAAAACGCTTGGCCGGTAAGGGCGGCAAGCGCGCCGATGAAGTCGTCCTGGAGCCCGTGCTCATCGTGAAGGACAGCGTGCTCAAGGTTACAAAACACAACTAAACGCGTTTGTCGATTTGCATATCAGGAATATGAAGAACTTGTGACAAATAATGTCGCAGGTAAATGTCTGGTCTTGTCAGGTTAATGGCGAACCGGAATGATAAAACGTTTTTTCATACTGATAAAACGTTTTAGCAAATATACTTGTCCCAACGAAAGGTCGCCATATCGGAGGGTGACCATGCAGCGAAGGGACATAAACAATGGCTAAAACTCTGGGAACGCCATGGCAAAAGCTGAGACACGAGGTGCCGGCTTCCGAGCTCGATGGTGTCGATCTGTATTGGCGCGCATCGAACTACCTGTCCGTCGGCCAGATCTACCTTCGCTCCAACCCGCTGATGCGCACCGACTTTGTCGACGAGAAAACCGGTGAGGTGCGCGACTTTGGTCGCCCGGACGTTAAGCACCGCCTGGTCGGTCACTGGGGCACCACGCCCGGCATCAACTTCCTGTTCGGTCATGTCAACCGCCTCATCGCCGATCACAACCAGAATGCTATCTTCTTGATGGGCCCTGGTCACGGTGGCCCCGCCGGTACTGCTCAGTCGCTGCTCGACGGTACTTACCGCGAGATTCGCCCCGACATCACCAATGACGAGGCCGGCCTACAGAAGTTCTTCCGCCAGTTCTCCTATCCCGGCGGCATCCCGAGTCACTTTGCGCCCGAGACGCCCGGTTCCATCCACGAGGGCGGCGAGCTCGGCTACACGCTCAGCCACGCCTACGGCGCCGTCATGGACAACCCGAGCCTGCTGGCCGTGGCCGTGGTGGGCGACGGCGAGTCCGAGACCGGTCCGCTCGCGACCTCTTGGCAGTCCAACAAGCTCGTGAATCCGGCAACCGACGGTATCGTTCTGCCGATCCTGCACCTCAACGGCTACAAGATCGCCAACCCCACCATCCTCGCCCGCGTGTCCGACGAAGAGCTCACCAAGTTCTTTGAGGGCATGGGCTATAAACCGCACTTCTTTGTCGCCGGCTTTGACGACGAGAGCCATGCGAGCATTCACGAGCGTTTCGCCGCCCTGTTCGAGCAGGTCTTTGACGAGATCTGCGACATCAAGGCCGCCGCACAGGCCCAAGCCGCCGCGGGCGAGACCGTGGTCCGCCCGGCCTATCCCATGATCGTGTTCCGTACGCCCAAAGGTTGGACCTGCCCCAAGCAGATTGACGGCAAGAAGACCGAGGACTCCTGGCGCGCCCATCAGGTGCCGCTCGCGAGCGCCAAAGACACCCACGAGCACTTCCGCGTGCTGCGCGAGTGGCTGCGCTCCTACAAGCCCGAGGAGCTCTTTACGCCCGAGGGTCAGGTGCGCCCCGAGGTGACGGCCTTTATGCCGACCGGCGAGCTGCGCATCGGCGCCAACCCCAACGCGAACGGCGGCAAGGTGCGCCGCGAGCTCGAGCTGCCCGATATTCATGCCCACGAGGCCCCCATCGCAACTAATGGTCATGGCTGGGGCTCCACCGAGGCCGCCCGCGTCTTTGGTGAGTACACCGCCGACGTCCTGGCCAATAACATGGACGACTTCCGCATCTTTGGTCCCGACGAGACCGCTTCCAACCGCCTGCAGGCTGCCTACAAGGTGACTAAGAAGCAGTGGGACGCCGGCTTCTACGAGGACGAGGCCAACGACGAGCTGCTGGCAGGCTCCGGTAAGGTTGTCGAGCAGCTGTCCGAGCACCAGTGCGAGGGCTTCCTCGAGGCCTATGTGCTCACCGGCCGCTCCGGCGTGTGGAGCTCCTACGAGAGTTTTGTCCACGTGGTCGATTCCATGGTCAACCAGCACTGCAAATGGCTCGAGGCCACCAAGCGCGAGATTCCGTGGCGTGCTCCCATTAGCGGTCTCAACATTTTGCTGTCGAGCCATGTCTGGCGCCAGGACCACAACGGCTTTTCGCACCAGGACCCTGGCTTTATCGACCTGCTGCTCAACAAGGCAAACGACACGCATATCGTGAATGCCTACTATCCGGCCGACGCCAACATGGCGCTTGCCGTGGCCGAGCGCGTCTACCAGTCTACCGACTGCGTCAACGCCATCTTCTGTGGCAAGCAGCCTGCTCCGACCTTCCAGACGGTCGACGAGGCCAAGGCGGAGCTCGCCGAGGGCGTTGCGACCTGGGAATGGGCATCGACCGCCGATACGCTCGCCGAGGCCGACGTCGTGGTCGCCACCTGTGGTGACGTGCCGACGCTCGAGGCTCTGGCTGCAACCGACATGCTGCGCGAGCTAGGTATCAAGGTATGGTTCGTCAACGTGGTCGACCTGCTCAAGATCCAGAACGTCTGCGAGAACGACCAGGCCATCAGCGATGAGCGCTGGGCTGAGCTGTTCGGCCGTGGCGAGAAGCCCGTCCTCTTCGCGTTCCACGCCTATGCTGGCACGATTCGCCGCCTGATCTGGAACCGCCCCGGCCACGATGCCTTCCGCGTCCATGGCTACGAGGAGAAGGGCTCCACGACCACGCCGTTCGACATGCTGCGCTTGAACAACATGGACCGCTGGGCCCTGGCCGCCGACGTGTTGCGCATGGTCGACGCCGATAAGTTTGCCGAGCAGATTGATGAGTGGGAGGCCTTCCGCACCGAGGCCTTTGAGTTCGCGTGCGACGAGGGCTTCGATCACCCGGTCTTTACCGACTGGGTCTGGCCTGACGCTGCAGCCGCGACCGCAGCCGACGGCTCGCTTTCCGCAACGCAGATGACCGCGGGTGACAACGAGTAGGTAGGCATCCGGGACGGTCTCGCGCTGGGGCCGCCTCCGGGCTGGTGCCCTTCCTCGGAGAAGTGGGCTTCGCGAACTTCTCCGAGGAAGGGCACCAGCCCGGAGGCGGCCCTCTCGACCGTTTCGATATGCGGGGCTGATTCTTTTTTATAGAATGGGGACATGGCTGACGCTGTCTAGGAAACCGTGCATCTACCTATGGTCAGCCAAGATTACATTGCCGGGGCCGGGGTGCCTGCTTTGTTTTGAGAAGTTCGCGGAGCCCACTTCTCAAAACAAAGCAGGCACCCCGGCCCTCGTCCGTGAACTCTTCCGCTAAGCGGGCTATAGACGCCGTGTGCCGATAGGGCAGGGCGGCGGCTTGAAATTGGTGCTATATTCAGCTTGAGTTGTTTAATGCTAGTACGGGAGGCTGATATGGGGCTGTTCAAGAAGAAAAACCCGCAGGATGCCTTTGATCCCGATGTGTTTACCATCACGGATACGATTTTGGACCCGCCGCGGTTTACGTTTTTGCCGGCTATCTACCAGGATGCCACGCGCCGCAAGTGGGCCGTGCATCAGCGCGGCGGCGAGCCGAAGATTTTTGACTATGCGGACGTGCTGCAGTGCGAAGTGGCCGAGGCGGGCGATCCGGAGGCCGAAGAAGTGGCCTCGAAACAGGAATTTGCCCAGCGTATTCTGGCAAATCCTGCCAAGGCGGCGAAAATAAATGCGGCAAAGCGTAATATGTGTCTTGGTATGGGCGTTATTGTGGCGGTTCAGACGGGAAAAGACGAGGTTTCCAAATTAGAGATTCCCGTTATGACCGACGAAGTCAAACGCGATTCAAGCCTATATAAGTCGTATCGGAATGTCGCCGAGAAGATCAAGGCCGAATTTGATGCCATGGGAGGGCTGGCCTAATTCCGGTGACATACATTTTTGAATGAGGAGTCTGTGCAATGGCAGGCGAATCTTATGCAATTCCCCCCAAAGATCGTGCTGTTGAGGGAATTCTTTGGTATATCCAGCACCATCAGCTTGCCGGCGGCGATCGCCTGCCGGCTGAGCGTGTGCTGTGCGAAGTGATTGGTGTTTCGCGTACGGCGTTGCGTGCTGCCATCACGCGGCTCATCTCGTGTGGAACACTCGAGAGCCGTCGCGGATCGGGTACGTATGTGTGTCCTCCCAAGCCGCTCAATATCTTTCAAGAAACGTATAACTTTTCCGATGCCGTTCTGTCGGTTGGCCTGCACCCGTCTTCCCGGTTGATTTCTGCCGAGGTTATCGAGGCGGACGAGGCTACTGCCAAAAAATTTGGTCTGATGCCGGGCGATCCCGTGTATCGCATGCGGCGCGTTCGTCTTATCGAGGGCGAGCCGGCTTCAATCGAAACCGCCCGCGTCAATCTGTCTTTGTGCCCAACACTTCCCGAGCACGACTATACGCAAGAAAGCCTGTACGATGTTTTGCTCCAAGAGGGCGGCGTGCGTGTGGAGCATGGGTGTGAACATATTTCGATTTCGCGTCTTAATGCCGAAGAGGCTGAGCTGCTTCAGCAGGACGAAGGGACGCCGGTTTTCTATCAGAGCTCGCTTGAGTTCGATGAGGACATGCGTTTTGTGGAGCATTGTAAATCGGTGATCCTGCCCACGAAATATCGCTTTGCCGATAACGGCGAGGCGGACGACGTCGAGAATCTGGTGGGTGAACAATGGCTGAGACAGTAGACAATACCCCTGTTTACATGCGTATTCGTCGACATATCGAAGAACGCATCGAGCGCGGCGTGTATCCCACGGGGTCGATGATTCCGTCTGAAAATGAGCTGGCTGAGGAGTTTGGCACGACGCGGCTGACCATCCGTAGCGCCGTTGACGAGCTCGTTCGGCGTGGACAGATTCGTCGTGTTCGCGGAAAAGGTGCATTTGTAGCACAGAAGGTGCCCGAATTCTATGAAAAGCAAGGTGGCTTCCGCGAGTCGGTCCGCGCTTCGGGCGGTGAGCCGTCTGTCCGCATCCTCGCGCGCTCAAAGCGCTATGCGGGTCCTTATTATGCGGATCTGTTTGGAATTGCCGAGGACGATCTGCTGTACTCCATTCGTCGTCTTAACTGCATCAATGGCGATCCCGTTGCAATCGAGATGGCGTTTATCCCATGCCTGTTGTTCCCCGCGATTGAGGATATCGACGTGTCGGTATTCAGCCTGTACGAAACGTATGAGATGCTGGGTCGAAAGCCAGTTACGGCACAGGAGAAACTTGGCATCGAGGCGCTGGGTGCGCGCGATGCCGGCCTGCTTGGACTCGAGGAAGGGGACCTTGCACTGCTTCTGGAATGCGTGAGCTACGATGCGAGCGGTCAGGCTATCGAGTACGTTAAGTCCTTTAACCGTGGCGACGCGGGTGGCTACACCTATACGTACTAGTCGGCAGATTGCATAAGGGCTTAAGCTCCGTGCGGAATTAGGGATAAACGACACCTTGCATACACAACCATACAAGGTTCAAAATCGACCGTTCGCCGAAGCTAAAAACTTGGTGAGCAAATAGGTATCAAAAGAACGTAACCTGTAACCATCGATTGGTATTAAATGGCCATGAAATGTTACGAGGTGAGGTCATGAAAATGCTCGACTATGTTCGGCTTGCTCATACGCGTATGGGGGAGAATCTTGAGCATTCATCCGAGCTCGTAAAGCCACTCGTTGATATCTTTGCGTCTAAACCGTATCGTGCGGTGCGTATTGTCGCTTCGGGCTCTTCGCGTCACGCTGCCGATTGTGTTCGCGACTACCTGCAGGATGTTCTGTGCATGCAGGTGTCAGTCGTGACGCCCGAGGCCTTTGTCGACTTTGAGCATACATATCCGCACGATGCGCTGACAATCGCCATCTCGCAAAGTGGGTATTCAACCAACACCCTTGCTGCGCTCGATTTTATGCGCTCGCAGGGCATGGACGCGGTCGCGTTGACGTCTAATATTGAGGCCCCCGTAAAGGCGCACGCCGATATCGTGCTTGATTACGGTGTGGGCGTTGAATCGGTGGACTTTGTAACCCTGGGCGTCCAAACGCTTGTCGAATATCTGGTTCTCTTTGGCATTTACGGCGGACAGGCTCTGGGAACATGTGACCCCGATGAGGTTGTCCAGCGCTTGGACGATCTGGATGAAGCCATTCGGGCAAACGCCGCCATGTGCAAAACGGCCGAGTCGTATGTTCAAGATCATCTGCTTGAGCTATCGGAACATGTGCCGGCAATGGTTGTCGGCAATGGACCCAATTATGGTGTGGCCGAGGAGGCGGCGCTCAAGCTGAGCGAGACCATCAAGATTCCAGCGATGCATTACGAGGGCGAGGAGTTTGTTCACGGCCCCGAAATGCAGATAACCCCAGGCTACCTAGTGTTTATCGTCGACGATCCGCAGGGGTCGGAGCGTCTTGCGAATATCGCCGATGCGCTATCGAACGTTACGACAAAAACGGTACTGCTCACGGCCCATCCCAGGGGTAAGGCTCACGAGGTTGCGGTGCCTCAGGTGGCTCCGCTGCTCAGCGCAATTCCCAACCTTGTGTTCTTCCAGACGATTGCGGCAATGATTGCCGAGCGTCTGAAGTCATGGGACGTACACCCGTATCTCGATGCCGTCTCCAAGCAAATGGAGGTCAAGGCAGAGGGCTACGAAGAGTCAGTCAATGCGCTTAAGGCCAAAGCGGCTGAGTGTTACGGAATGTAAGCGGGCTTTGATACCCGTTGGCATGGGGGATGTGGAGACAACCCCAGAAAGGAGAGACAAATGAAGGAAACCGAGAAGATCGAGATCATGCATTTCGACCAGGAGGGCTACCTCGAGGACGGCAAGGCGCTCTACGAGACCGGCAA
>CABQJJ010000014.1 GCA_902464485.1 uncultured Collinsella sp.
TCACTCCCCTAACCCGGGTTGGAACCTCATGGAAGTATGTACCCACAAAAAAGGCTGCGCCCATAACGGACGCTGCCTTTGAGACATATGTGTCAAAACAGCAAGGAAGACGAGACGCGCCCCACCGCCTCGCAAGCCAAGCACCTAGCGGTTGCGCTCCTTAAGCGCGCGATCGATTTCGCGCTGAACGTCGCGCTTGGCCATGTCTTCGCGCTTGTCGTAGAGCTTTTTGCCGCGACCCAGGCCCAACAGCAGCTTTACGCGACCATCGGTATTAAAGTAGAGCTCCAACGGCACCAGCGCATAGCCGCGGTTGCGCAGTTTACCGTCAAGAAAATCAATCTCCTTGCGATGCAGCAGCAGACGGCGCCTGCGGTCGGGGTCACGATTCCACACGCCACCGTGGCTGTAAGGGTGAATATGCAACCCCACCAGCCAGCACTCGCCGCCACGAATCAGCGCAAAGGTGTCAGTGATCTGACAGGCGCGCTCGCGAATCGACTTGACCTCGGTGCCGCTCAGCTCAATGCCGCATTCGAACGTCTCATCGATAAAATACTCGTGATGCGCCGAGCGATTCTTGGAAATGAGCTTGCGTTCGCGCTTACTGGGCATCGCCGGCCTCCTCGGCGTCATCGGCTTTCCCGCTCGCGGCCTCGCGTTTGGCCTTGCGCTCAGCGTTGAGCTCGGCATCGCTCTCGCGCACCAGTTTAATGATCGCCGCGCATGCCTCCTCGCCCACCAGGTCGCGAGCACGGACCGTCAGGCGCGTAGCCTCCTGCTTATCGCCGTCACTCGCAGCGTCGGTCGCACACATGATCAGGCAAATGGCAATTTCGGCCGAAGGCGAGGTCGGTACGCCCTGCAACGCCAGCTCGCCCATCACGTGCTCGTCGCTCTCCTCGGCGGCGTCCGCATAGGCAGTATGGATCTTGTTGAGCAGGCGCGTCGTATGCGTATCGCCAGGGGCCAAGCGCAGCGCCAGACGCGCGCAACCCACAGCCGCCGAAACGTTCTCGGTCTCGGGCTCAAGGAAATACTGGCCCAAGTTGGCGTAGGCGCGGGCGGCGCACTTGCCGTCGCTCGCACGTTCTAGCACCGAAAACGAAAGCGATGCCCACTCCTGCTTGTCCTCGAGAGCGCGGAACAGCTCGGCCAGATCCAGACGGTAGTTACAGTTCATGGGATCCCAGCGCACGGCTTGCATCAAGGCGTTGCGAGCACTCACATAATCCTGCTGGCGAATGTAGGCAAACGCCATGTCGGAGTACAGGCGATCAAAGGGCACCTCGACCTGCACCAGCTCGCGCGGATCCTTTTCCACGCGGCGGTAGGCCAGACGCTCAAACTTGCTATCGAAGCTAAAGTACTGGCGATTCTCCCCCGTCTTGCACTCGGCATCGATATATTCCTCGGCAAGCTCAACCAGACGCTCCAACAGCGGCGTCGCCGTTGCCAAGTCTCCCTGCGCCAGGTAATTCTCGGCATACGTAATGTCTTGTAGGCTGATGGGCAGGTCCATGGCAACTCCTCGGTCCAGGTGAAACGCGGCTCATTCCACACATGCGGCGTATACACAAAACCCGGGTCTCTTTCGAGGCCCGGGCAATTAATTTTGGTAGCCCGTACCAGATTCGAACTGGTGATCTCCGCCTTGAGAGGGCGGCGTCCTAAACCGCTAGACGAACGGGCCATATGTAGCAAATGCAATGGCTGGGATGGAGGGAGTCGAACCCCCATTGACGGAACCAGAATCCGCTGTCCTGCCATTAGACGACATCCCAATGACTGCATCGCTGCGCTCGGCTGTGCCTTTGCGCAAGAAAGAAATATACGGGAAGTATCGCAATGGCGCAAGTCTTAAAAATGACTTTTTTAAAAATACCCCGATTCCAGCCAACTCATGAAGAACCTGTGAAGATACACACTCATCCTTCATGGATGATGAATGCCGAAACGCATACCCAACAAGCGCATCGCGATCTACGGCCCGTGCGAATGTGCGCAGCTCAAGAGCTAGCCCGGACCGAACTGTCGGCATAAGCCGCACCTCGGTTTTACGCTCAAAACGGGATGCAGTTTCCGCAAGGGCGTCCACCGGAAAGCTCGGCCCGAAATCCGTGTTCGAAACGGGACGCGCTTTCCTTACGAGCCTCCAACCGGAACCCGCGTCCCATTATCCCGCGCCAAAATGGGATACCGTTTCCGAAAGACCACTCAAAAGGAAAACACGTCCCAGAATCGGCGTCCAAAACGGGACGTGCTTTCCACGGCGACTACTGCAGCGCCTCGGTCCAAGCGGCCTCTTTAAAGCCGGGAATCGCAAAAACATCGCCCACCAGCAGCGGTCGCTTAATCAGCATGCCGTCAGTCGCGAGTAGCTCAAAGCACTCCTGGTCCGTCATGCCGGCGTCCAGACGAGCCTTGAGCCCCAACTCGCGATACTTCATGCCCGACGAGTTAAAGAAACGCCGCACCGGCAGACCCGACCGCGCAACCCACGCGGCAAGCTCCTCGGCCGTGGGATTATCCGCCACGATATCGCGGTCAACATACTCAACCCCATGCTCGTCCAACCACGCCTTGGCCTTTTTACAGGTAGAGCATTTGGGATATTCAACGAACAGCACGGCCATGAAAACTCCTTTCAAAGGGCAAACGAGCGCTTAGCTCGATGACCACGATAGCGGTCCCGAGCCATCCGCCGATCGCCGGATCTCAACTAGTGAACAAGCTTAAAGTCCAGATGCCCGCGAGTCGTGTTGACGCGCGAGACTTCGATGATGACGCGCTGCCCCAGCTCAAACCGACGACCCGTATCGGCACCCGTCAACGTGAGCGCATCTTCGTCAAACTCGAACCACTCACTGCCCAGGCTCTTAATGGAAACCAAACCCTCGACCTGCGTCAAATCCAGACGCACAAAGAGGCCCATATTGCTGACCCACGAGACGGTTCCGGCATAGCGTTCACCCAGACGGTCCTCGTAATACTGGGCGATCTTGATTTTCTGCGTCGCATGGCTGGCGGCGTCGGCCGCGCGCTCGGCATCGCTGCAAACGCGACAGATCTGAGGCAGGATGCGTGGCAGCGACTCACGCCCCTTGCCGATAAGCTGAGGCGTGCGCACCAAGGCATCCTTGCCGCCCAGGCGCTCATACGCCAGCTGCAGCTTGAGGACGCGGTGGACAATGAGGTCGGGGTAGCGTCGGATAGGGCTCGTAAAGTGGCAGTAGCACGGCGCGGCGAGCGCAAAGTGGCCCTCGTTGCGCGGCTTGTACAGTGCGCGCTGCATGCTGCGCAAGAGCAGTGTGTTGACGAGCGGCGCGTTTGCCGTGCCGGCAGCGGCGTCAACAGCCGCCTGCAGCTCGTCGGGACTTCCCAGGGCAATGCCCGCCGCGCGGCGATCGTCGATGATGTCCAGCTGTGCCAGTGCCACGGCGGCCCCGTGTAGGCTGTCAGGGCTGGGATCCTCATGCACGCGATAGCATGCCTCGATGTCTCGATCCGCCAGCCACTCCGCCACACATTCGTTGGCCAGCAGCATGGCTTCCTCGATAAGTGATGTAGCACACGAGCGCTCGCGGGCCACGATCTGCACGGGAATGCCGTCGTCATCCAGCAGGGCGCGAATCTCGGCCGTATCAAAGTCAACCGACCCTCGCGCGCGGCGGATACGACGGCGTAGCTCGGCGAGCTCATTTGCCGCAACCAGAAAATTAGCCAGGTCGACGTCATAGCCGCGGGCGGTCTCCTCGCAAGCCAAACCGCGCGCAAGTGCCTCCTCGCGTGCGGACTCGGCTGCCGCAACGTTCTCGGCTGCACCCTCTAACACGGAGTACTCCACCGCGCCAGCACGCACCAACAACGCCTCGGCACCGTCATAGTCCATGCGAACGCGCGAGCGAATCACGCTGGGATACGGATCGTAGTGACGAACGCGCCCTTGCGCATCGAGCTCGATATCGACGGTGAACGCCAAGCGGTCCTCGTCGGGACGCAGCGAGCACAGGTCATTGGAAAGGCGTTCAGGCAACATGGGAAGCACGCGATCCGCCAGATACACCGACGTTGTGCGATGACGGGCCTCTAGGTCGATATGTCCCTCCCAAGCAACATAATGAGAGACGTCCGCAATATGGACCCCCAGCCTGTATCCACCGCCGGGCACACGCTCAAGCGAGATGGCGTCATCAAAGTCGCGCGCGTCTACGGGATCGATCGTAATGACAAAACGGTCGCGAAGGTCGCGGCGAAGGGGATCCTTGAGCGCCGACGCCACGTCGAGCGAAAGCGCCTCGGCCTCGGCAAGTGCAGCCTCGGGGTAGGTGTCGGTATAGCCGTAACGAGCCATAACATATTGAACGCCCAGATCGGGCGCGTCATCGCCGCCAATGCGGCGTTCAATGGTCACGGTGCCCGATTCCAGCCGCGTGGGGTAGGTCAGAATGTGGGCGACCACGACGTCGCCAGGATGCACGCCTAGGCGTCCCGCCGAGGAATCCTCGGGCAAAATAAAAAAGTCGGCCTTAAGGCGGGAGTCGAGCGGCTCGATCACTCCGAGCGGGCCGGCAGTCTGATACGTACCCACCACGTTTACGGCAGCGCGCTCGACAACACTCTCGATCACGGCTCGACGGTCTCCGTGCGGCCCGGTCTTGATACTCACGGCGACGATATCGCCGTCCATGATCTCGCGCTTGCCGCGGCCCATAACTTTGTAGTCACCGTTATCGGTAACGACGTAAGCACTGTGCTCATGGAGTTGCACGCGCCCTGTCAAGCTGGGGCGGCGCTCGCTGCGCACCGGTCCGCGCTTATTGCGGGGACCGCGTTTACGTTTGTTATTGCGCCCCATGGCGCCTCCTTACTATCTGTTGCGGGGCCCGCAGGCGCAACCGCATCATGTCAAAACACCGTACGGGCGCATGCCGCACGCATCAAAGAGTCTACCCAAACAACAGCCAAGAACGCACCTCTCCCCTTGATCCCTTAGGGAAGGAAAACGAATCATCGGGAGCTCAACTGGGCTTTGGTGATCCGTTTTCCTCCGTCGCATAGGGAACAAAAAACGGGCCACCCCAAAGAGGGACAACCCGTTAGCGAAAACTATTTTCAGCTATGCCTACACGCGCAGGTAGCGGCGCATGGCGATGGCAGAGCCAAACAGACCGATAATCACGCCCACCAAAACCAGTGCACCATACGTGAGCAGATAGTACTTCATCGGCAGCGCAAACGACATCCAGTTGATGCTCATCTCCAAGCGCGGGATAAGCAGGTTGCGCAGCAGCTCCAGCACGCCGATGGAAAGCAGCGAGCCCAAGATGGCCTGCAGCACGCCCTCGGTGATAAACGGGCCGCGAATAAAGCCATTGCTAGCACCGACAAGACGCATGATGGCAATCTCGCGGCGGCGCGCCGTGATCGACAGGCGAATCGTGTTGTTGATAAAGATGAACGCGATAAACGTCAGCAGGCCAACGAGCACCACGGCGGCGATGCGGATATAGTTCGTCACCTGGAACAGGCGGCTTACCTCCTCCTGGCCGTACAGCACGCTCGCGTTGACGTCACCGTCGTCCGCGATCTTCTGGAAGTCGGCGTTCTTCTTGAGCTTCTTGGCCGTGCTCTCGACCATGGACGGATCGTCCATCTCGATTGCAAACGAAGCCGGCAGCGGGTTCTGGCCGTCGAGCGCGCTCATGGTGGCGTCGGCGTTGCCCGACATCTTGCTCGTGTACTCGGCCAGGGCGTCATCCTTGTCCTTAAAGGTCACGGACTTCACATTGCTCCACGTCTTGAGCTCGGTCTCAAAGGCCTGAACGTCTGCCTGGTCGGCGTCATCGCTAATAAAGGCGTTAATGACAACCTGATCCTCGACGGTACCGATCACGGAGTTCAGCATCGCGGAACCCATCATGAACAGGCCGATGATAAACAGCGAAAGGAAGATCGTGATGACGGCGCCGAGCGAGGTGGTCCAGTTACGGAAGAAGTGACTCATTGCCTCTTTGAGCGAGTAGCCCACGTTAGTTGGTGCCATAGTTGCCGTAACCTCCCCTCTCCTGGTCGCGGATTACGTGGCCGCCCTCGAGGGCGATCACGCGACGGTGCATGCTATCGACCATCTCGCGATCGTGCGTAGCGACGATCACGGTGGTACCGGTGCGGTTAATGCGCTCGAGCAGCTTCATGATACCCAGCGAAATTGCCGGGTCGAGGTTGCCCGTGGGCTCGTCGCAGATCAACAGCGGCGGGCGGTTGACCATGGCGCGGGCAACGGCAACGCGCTGCTGCTCGCCACCGGAAAGCTGATCGGGCAGCGAGTCCATCTGATCGGCCAGGCCGACCAGACGCAGCACCTCGGGCACCTGGCTGCGGATAACGCCCTTGGGCTTGCCGATGCACTGCAGGGCAAACGCCACATTTTCGTAGGCGGACTTTTGAGGCAGAAGCTTAAAGTCCTGGAACACGGCGCCGATCTGACGGCGCAGGAACGGAACCTTGCGGTTCTTGATCTTCATGAGGTCCTGGCCGGCGACCAAAATGCGACCGCTCGTGGGCTTGACGTCGCGGTTGAGTGTCGACAGCAGCGTGGTCTTACCCGAGCCGGAGTGGCCGACCAAAAAGACGAACTCGCCCGGATAGATCTCGATATTGATGTCATCGAGCGCGGGTTTGTTGGGCTGTGCCGGATAGATTTTGGTGACATGCTCCATCAGAATGACGGGCTCGACACCGGCTTGCTTGGCCATCTTCTTGCGACTTGCCTGCGGATCGACAGGCGCAAACACCGACGTAAAGTCGGGGTTGTTGAGCGCATTGTCGAGGCTTGCGACCTCGGCTGCCTGGTCATTCTCGACCACGGGAGCCGCGGGCTGCGTGGGATCGGGAATACCGGCGAACAGACCGGGCTGAACGGGCTGCGTTACAGGCGTCGAAGGGGCCATAGGGTCCGGAATGCCCGCCACGGTCGACTGCGGCTCAGCTGCCACCTGGGTCTGGTCCACGCGAGCAGTCACCTTTTGGACAGGTTCAAAGCCCGCCGCGCCGGAAAGCTCGGTGTCACTGTTGGGGTTATAGGCAAAGGGATCGGATGCCGGCTGTGCCTGATCCGCCAGCTGCATGGGAGCCTGCCCAAACGGCTGGCCCTCTGAATCCGGCGTGGCGAAACGGGTGCCCGGAACGCTTGCCTGCGTCTTGGGGGCATTGTCGCCCGCACCGGAGGTACGGAAGTGGTTACCCACTGGTGCTCCTTATCGTCGTGCGTTTAAACTACATGAGCGCTTTGTATTTTAGCAGCATTAGCTTTGCTGCACATAAGAAGCATGGCGGGGTTTGGTCTCACCGGCCGGGCACGGGGTTACCTCCCAAATCGTCCTCGGACATGTCGGCGCCCCCGCTGCGCGCTTCGCGCTGCGGGGGCGCCTCCGTCCTGCGGAAAGATTTGGGAGGTAACCCCGTGCCCGGCCTGCGGTAACTAAGGGGTCGCCGCGTTTATCTTGGGTGCAGCAGCGCTATGCTTGGGGGCTGAATTGCACTTGGCTGGAATGAGCCCGTTTCCCCATAGGAACTTTGCTTGGCAGGATTCTAATTTAAATTCAACAAAAACAGGGGCGCCCTCATTGGGGACGCCCCTGTTCTGGCTTGCATGTGTTTGTTGAGGCGAAACTTTGCCTCGTCTTGCCTTATGCCAAGAACTCCTTGGTGGTCGCCACGATGTTGGCGGCGTCTAGGCCGTACTTGTGCAGGAGCTCGGTGCCCGGGCCGGACTCGCCGAACGTGTCGTTGACGCCGATCTTCTTGAGCGGCGTCGGGCACTGCTCGCAGAGCACGTCGGCGACGGCGCTGCCCAGGCCACCGATCACGGAGTGCTCCTCGACGGTCACGACGCGGCCGGTCTTGGTAGCGCTCTTGATGATCAGGTCGGCGTCGATGGGCTTGATGGTATGCATGTTGATGACCTCGGCATCGATGCCCTCGGCAGCAAGCTGCTCAGCGGCCTCGAGAGCCTCGCCGACCATCAGGCCGCAGGCCACGATGGTCACGTCGGTGCCCTCGCGCATGACGATGCCCTTACCCAGTTCGAACTTATAGGTCTCGGGGTCGTTGATGACCGGCGAGGCCAGACGGGCAAAGCGCATGTACACGGGGCCGTCGCACTCGTAGGCGGCGCGCGTCACGGCACGGGCCTCCACGTCGTCGGCGGGAACGATAACGGTCATGCCGGGGATGACGCGCATGAGGGCGATATCCTCGCAGCACTGGTGCGTGGCGCCGTCCTCGCCCACCGAGATACCGGCGTGCGTGGCACCGATCTTAACGTTAAGATGCGGATAGCCAATGGAGTTGCGGACCTGCTCAAAGGCGCGGCCGGCAGCGAACATGGCAAAGGTGCTCGCAAAGGCAACGCGGCCGGTGGTCGCGATACCGGCGGCAACACCCATCAGGTTGCTCTCGGCGATGCCCACATCGAAGAAGCGGTCGGGGCAGGCGGCCTTAAACTTGCCGGTCTGCGTGGCGGCCGCCAGGTCGGCGTCGAGGACCACAAAGTCATCGTGCTCGGCAGCGAGCTCGACGAGGGCCTCGCCGTAGCTTACGCGCGTGGCGATTTTCTTGACGTCTGCCATCCTAGAGCTCCTCTCCGGCGGCCGTGAGCTCTGCCATGGCCTGCTCAAACTGTTCATCGTTGGGGGCCTTACCGTGCCAGCCAACCTGGTTCTCCATAAAGGAGACGCCCTTGCCCTTCGTGGTCTCGGCGATGATGGCGGTCGGCTGACCCTTGGTGGCGCGAGCCTCGGCAAAGGCGGCGCGGATCTGATCGAAGTCGTTGCCATCGGCAAGCTCCACCACGTGGAACTTAAAGGCACGGAACTTGTCTGCCAGCGGCATGGGGTCGTTGACCTCCTCGACGGGGCCGTCGATCTGCAAGCCGTTGTGGTCGACGATCACGCAGAGGTTATCGAGTTGCTGGTTGCCGGCGAACATGGCGGCTTCCCAAACCTGACCCTCCTCGCTCTCGCCATCGCCCAGCAGGGCATAGGTGCGATAGTCGTCACCCCAGTGCTTGGCGGCAACGGCCATGCCCACGGCGGCAGAGATGCCCTGGCCCAGCGAGCCGGTGGACATGTCGACGCCTGGGGTGTCGTTCATGTTGGGATGTCCCTGCAGGTGGCTGCCGATGTGGCGCAGCGTCTCGAGATCCTCTTTGGGGAAGAACCCGCGCTCGGCGAGCACGGCGTACAGACCAGGTGCGCAGTGGCCCTTGGAGAGCACGAAACGATCGCGGTCGGCCTTGCGGGGATCGGACGGATCGATGTTCATTTCCTCGAAGTACAGGTAGGTCATGATGTCGGCGGCGCCGAGCGAACCGCCCGGATGGCCAGACTTGGCAGCGTGCACACCGGTGACGATGCCCTTCCTTACCTCGTTGGCAACCTTTTTGAGCTCTACATCGCTCATTGTGCCTTCCTTTCATCCTCTTGAGACAAGATGCGCACGGCACGGAAAGGTAATCCCAACACAGCCGCGATGCACGTACGCCATCCATTATGCGGGAAACTGAAGTCTTTACCAGAGTATTTATCAATAATTGAACAATTGAGCAGGCAGCCGTCCAGATGAAACGGTTTATCAATGTGAACGTCTTTTGGATGCGCCGCCAATCCTCATCCCAACACAAAAATGATCCGTTTTCCTCCGTCCCCTACGGATCATTTTGATCTGTTAAGGGGGAAGAAAACGGATCACGTCCGCAGTCCAAAGTCCACGCCTACGCGTTGATGTCCTTAAAGCCCTCACCAAAGGCCTCCGTGACGTCAGCGACCGTCACAATGGCGTGCGGATCGCGCTCGCGCACGATCGTCTTGAGCGTATTGAGCTCGCGACGGTTGACGATCACCATGATCACCGGCTTCTCGGCACCCGAGTACATTCCGGTCGCCCTAAACTTGGTGCAGCCGCGACCCAAGCCATACATGATATCAGCCGCGATATCGGGAAATTTGTCCGAGATGATGAGCACCATACGACGCTTATTGCCGCCGTCGACCACGGCATCGATCACATAGCCGCTGATCACCATCGAAAGACCTGCATACAAAGCGTTTTCGAGCGAAAAGACTGGGGCCGACGCCGCGCACACGGCAACATCGATAGCCATGACGGTGGAGCCGACCGGTAGCGACGTGTTGCGCGAGATGATTTGCCCGATGGTGTCTGAGCCACCGGTATTGGCGCCCGCGCGCAGCACCATGCCATAGCCGATGCCCGTGATAATGCCACCCCACATGGCGGGGAGCATAAGATCCGCATCCGCCAAGGGCGCCACAAACGGGGCGAACAGATCGGTAAAGAAGCCCAGCAGCACAAAGCCCGTCGCCGTCTGCACCACGTAGAACATGCCGCCCGCGCGCATTACGACCAGCAGCAGCAGCGCGTTCATGACAATTGTTTGGATGCCGACGGGCAATGGCACGCCATGCGAGGCTCCGACCGCTTGGATAATGGTGGCGAGACCCGTAACGCCACCGGCGGCAAGACCGTTGGGAATCAAAAACAGGTCGGTTGCGATGGCCGCCAAGGCGCACCCCAGCATGATTTGGGGCAGATCGTGAAAGAAGTTCATCGAAAGAATGCGCTTGATGTCCAGACGATATGCCATGCCGACCCCCTCAAAAAAGCGCACCCCTTTGGATGCGCTCTGGACTTCTTCTTATACTCGATTCTACCGATTCGCCGGACAAAAACCACCCCTGTGCAGGGTTTGTTCTGGATACAAATCCACCCCGGCCGGAGGGTTTTAATCCATTCTCGCAGTAAACCGATCGGTTTAGGCCGACGGTGCCTCCGCATCAGCGTTACCGGTAGCCCAACGGTGGTACCCGATAATAAACTGATCGAGGTCTCCATCATCAAGAACGGCATCGACGTTGCTTGTCTCCACGCCCGTACGCAGGTCCTTGACCATCTGGTACGGATAGAGCACGTAGCTGCGAATCTGGTTGCCAAAGCCAATCGTGGTCTTGGGCCCGCGAATCTCATCCAAAGCCTCGGCGCGCTTTTCGAGCTCGATCTCGTACAGCCGGGCCTTAAGAATCTGCATACACGCGGCCTTGTTCTGAATTTGGCTACGCTCATTTTGGCACGTGACCACAATGCCGCTGGGAAAATGCGTCACGCGCACGGCAGAGTCGGTGGTATTGACGCCCTGGCCGCCCGGGCCACTCGCATGATACACGTCCACACGAATGTCATCGGAATTGATCTCGATGTCGATATCGTCGGGCAGTACCGGAATGACCTCGACGCCGGCAAAGGTGGTCTGGCGGCGCTTCTTATCGTCGGTAGGGCTGATACGCACCAGGCGATGCACACCGGCCTCGGCGCGCAGCATGCCAAACGCATCCTTACCCTCGACGGTAAAGGTGGCGCGATCGATACCGATGACCTCGGCCGCAGGGCAATCGTTGATGGTGACCTTCCATCCTCGACGCTGGCAGTACTTCATGTACATCTTGAAGAGCATGAAGGTCCAGTCCTGTGCCTCCAGGCCACCCTGACCGGGCTTAATGGTAACAATGGCGTCGCCATGATCGAACTCACCGGTAAACCAGCTGGCAAGCTCAAGCTCGTCGATGGCCCGGGCCAGGCGATCCGCCGTGGCGGCGGCCTCCTCACGCAACGCGGCGGCATCGGGATCGTCGCCCATCTCGTCGGCAAGCTCCAACGCCGCGCGGGCATCGGAAAGATCGCCGCGTGCGGTATCCACGGCGGCGACGTCTTCCTTGGCGCGTGCAATCTCCTCCATCGTGGCACGAGCGGCTTCGGCGTCATCCCAAAACCCAGGGGCGACGCTTTTGGCCTCGAGCTCGGTTACACGGGTGCGCTTTTCATCCAAATGGAGATATGCCTCGACCTCGCCGAGCCGGTCAGCAAATGCGTCCAGCTCGGCAACTGTCACCTCAGGAGCTTCGGTCATTAACGATTCCTGCCGTGGCAATGCTTAAACTTCTTGCCGCTGCCGCAGGGGCACGGATCGTTGCGGCCCACGTTGACGTAGGGGTCGCCGCTCTCGGACTTGCGGTAGGTGGTCACCTTGCCGCCGTTGTTGACGGCAGCGGGGCCACCCTGAACGGCCATGCGAGCCTGGGCCTGAGCCTGCTTGCGCAGCACCGAGTTGGCGTTGTCGCCATCGACCTCGGCAGGGCCAGAGAACTGAGCGTCCTCGAGCGCCGGATCTTCCCTGTGCTCGACGGCTTGCGGGGCAGTCTTGATCTCGATGCGCAGGACAGTGCGCAGGTAGTCCTCGTACATGGTATCGACGAGCATCTGGAATGCGCCATATGCCTCGGTCTTGTACTCGACCAGCGGATCGCGCTGACCAAAGCCGCGCAGTCCGATGCCGGTCTTGAGGTAGTCCATCTCCTGCAGGTAGTTCATCCAGCGAGTATCGATGACACGCAACATGACCTGCGTGTTTAGCTCGCGCATCAGGTCTTCACCCAAGCGCTCGGCCTTTTCGCTGTAGCACTTCTCGACATAGGCGAGAACCTCGGCGGCCAGCGCCTCAAAGTCCTCGTCGGCGAAATGCGGCGTATCGAGGTTGCCGGTCAGCTCCACGACCCACTTGCGCAGACCCTCCAGGTCGCGCTCGCCCTCGTGGCTGTCCTTGGCGCAGAACTCTTGCACGCAGCGGTACACGGTATCGTGCATGACCTCGGCGATATGATCGGTCAGGTCCTTGCCGTCCAAGATCTTGTTGCGCTCGGCGTAAATCACCTGACGCTGCTTGTTCATGACGTCGTCGTACTCAAGAACGCTCTTACGCATGGAGAAGTTGATGCTCTCGACCTTGTGCTGGGCGTTTTCGACGGCCTTGGAGATGATCTTGTGCTGGATCGGCATATCGTCGCCCATCTCGGCCGTGACCATCATCTTGGAGACGCGCTCCATCTTGTCGCCGCCAAACAGGCGCATAAGATCGTCCTCGAGCGACAGGTAGAACTGGGTCTCGCCCGGATCGCCCTGACGACCGGAGCGACCGCGCAGCTGGTTGTCGATACGGCGGGACTCGTGGCGCTCGGTTCCGATAACGGTCAGACCACCGGCGGCAAGCACGCGCTCTCGCTCGGCCTTGCAGGCCTCCTTAGCCTCGGCATTAAACTGCTCGAGCTGCTCGGGGGTGACGTCCTCCATGGTCAGGCCCTCGTACTCCAGGCGCTCGCGCACCAGCTCGTCGGGGTTACCGCCCAGCAGGATGTCCGTACCACGACCGGCCATGTTGGTGGCGATGGTCACGGCTCCGTAACGACCGGCCTGGGCAACGATATGGGCCTCACGCTCATGATGCTTGGCGTTGAGGACCTCGTGGGCGATGCCGCGCTTGGTCAGGGCAGCAGACAGCTTCTCGGAGCTCTCGATGGAAACGGTACCAACCAGGACCGGTTGACCCTTGGCGTGACGCCTCTCGACATCGTCGGCGACGGCGTTGTACTTTGCCTGGATGGTACGGTAGACCAAGTCCTCGTGGTCGACGCGCTGCACGGGCTTGTTGGAGGGGATAACCTCGACGGGCAGCTTGTAGATCTCGCGGAACTCGGCGTCCTCGGTAAGTGCCGTACCGGTCATGCCGCTCAGCTTGTCATACAGACGGAAGTAGTTTTGCAGGGTGATGGTGGCCAGCGTCTGGTTCTCCTCGCGAACAAGCACGCCCTCTTTGGCCTCGATGGCCTGGTGCAGGCCCTCGGAATAGCGACGGCCCTCCATGATGCGGCCGGTGAACTCGTCGACGATCTTGACCTCGCCGTTCGTAACCACATACTGCTTGTCGCGATGGAACATGTACTGCGCCTTCAGCGCCTGCTGCAGATGGTTGACCAGCTGACCGGAAAGATCGGCGTAGATATCCTCGATACCCAGGCGATGCTCGATCTTCTTGAGGCCGCGCTCGGTGGCGGCAATAGTGTGCTTGGCCTCATCCATGACGTAGTCTCCCGTGGGCTCCACGTCCTCGGTGGCGGTGAGCATGTCATAGGACACATCCTCGCCGCGCTCAAGGCCGCGCACGGCGCGCGCGAAATCCTTGTAGATGCTCGCCGACTTGGTGCCGGCACCCGAGATGATCAGCGGCGTGCGGGCCTCATCGATCAGGATGGAGTCGACCTCGTCGACGATGGCATAGCTGTGCCCGCGCTGCACGCGCTGCTCGGGGCGCGTGACCATATTGTCGCGCAGATAGTCAAAGCCAAACTCGGAGTTGGTGCCGTAGGTGACATCGGCCTGGTAGGCAGGACGCTTGAGCTCCAGCGGCATATTGTTCTGAAGCAGGCCGACGGTCATGCCCAGATACTTGTAGATGCGGCCCATCCACTCGGAGTCGCGCTTAGCCAGGTAGTCGTTGACGGTAACGACGTGCACGCCCTTGCCGGCGATAGCGTTGAGGTAGCCGGCAAGCGTAGAGACGAGGGTCTTGCCCTCGCCGGTCTTCATCTCGGCGATATGGCCCTCGTGAAGCGCCATGGCGCCAATAAGCTGGACATCGAAGTGACGCATGCCCATGGTGCGCTTGGAAGCCTCTCGCACGGTGGCAAAGGCCTCGGGAAGCATGTCGTCGAGCGACTCGCCGTTGGCATAGCGCTCACGGAACTTATCGGTCTGGCTGCGGAGCTCCTCCTCCGTCAGCTTTTCATACTCGGGCTCGAGCGCGTTGATCTGATCGACGAGCTTCTGGTAGCGCTTAAGATCTTTGTCGGATCCAAAGGACAGCAGCTTTGACATGAATCCCATATGGTTTCCTTTTTTTGCCATCGCCCACTGCATAACGCATTGGACGAGCTAAACACAGATAAGGTTACTTTAGCCAAACGGGACGCAACGTATGGGGGACGATGACGACCGCCACGTAATAACTACGACCGCAACGGCGGCCCTATCATCTAAATACCAACATTTCTACCACGTTTAGCTGGGCAAACGGCAAAACAGATTGTTGGCTTCCATCAATTTGCCCATAAAGGCGGGCTACATTTTAGATACCAAGGAAAAGCACTCGTGACATACCGCCCCGGTCGATTTTGGCGCCCCGCAACCCCAGGTTAGCCAAGATATGCGCTGATTACCTTGCGCTGTTCCAAGCTGGTGCAATAGAACACGCGCAGATCGCCCTCGGCATACAGATCAAGGCGCCTCTCGTAATGAGCCATTTTTCTCGGCCGTCATCAAAGCCTCTTGTACATGGGGCTTGGTAAACGCGGAAAACGAGGCATACTCCCCCGCCAGCGCCGTCATGATATCGTCTGCGCAAGCCTCATCGCAGCAGATGAGATGCCTGAGCATGGCATAGTTAAGCGGAAGCATGACCAGACCGTCCCCTTTTGAGCGCTTCGACAGGATTAACGACGATCTGCGGATCGATCATGCAGGTGGCACGTCCACCCACCTGGCCCTCTAATCATCAACCTCAAACCTGCCAAAAAGGGACAGGTTTATTTTGGCAGGTTTTATCTGGGAAAACGCCGTCTCTCTGTCATTTGGTGCAAACCAACCTGTCCCCTTCGCACCAATCTGGTGCAATGGGGACAGGTTAGTTTGCACCAACAAGAAAAGGGCCGCGCACCCCATTGGATGCACGGCCCTTTTGCCATGAATGCGAGCGATTCCTCGGCGAGCTATTTACTCAGCAGCCTCGGTGGTCTCGGCCTCGGCAGCGGCCTCCTCGACGGGAGCCTCTGCGGGAGCCTCGGCGGCCTGCTTGGCAGCCTCCTCGGCAAACTTAGCAGCACGCTTGGCCTTCTCGGCAGCCTTAGCCTCAGCGGCGGCCTTGCGAGCGGCCTCGGCCTCAGCAGCCTTGGCAGCCTTGGCAGCCTTGGCCTCCTCGGCCTTCTTGAGCTGGGCGGCAGCGGCGCCACCGAACTTGTCGGCGAAGCGCTGGACGCGTCCACCGGTGTCGACGAACTTCTGCTGGCCGGTGTAGAACGGGTGGCACTCGTTGCAAAGCTCAACCTTCATCTCGGACACGGTAGCGTGCGTCTTGAAGGTGTTGCCGCAGGAGCACGTCACCGTGCACTCGACATACTGGGGATGGATACCCTGCTTCATGGTAGGACTCCTTATTGGTCAGGCGCTGGTTACCGATCAGCGCATAAGGCGTCTTGGTTTCCGACCAAGACAACAAACTTGGCTATGGTACCACGGCGCCGCGTGTCCCACAAAAGGTTCACGGTCTTTTCGGAACGACACGAATCTGACCCATCGAAACACATCTCCACCGTTCCTTCAACTGGGAAAATGCCGTCCCCGGGGCCTGAGAAGGGCCCCGGGGACGTTCGACTGACTGCGGGAACGGCCTTTCCGCTCAATGTGTTCGGCTGAGATCGGAAATCAACCAAACTGAACTAGGTTCAGTTGACATGGTTAAAAACGAGGGGCGACGCTTTTGCGTCACCCCTCGTCCCGGCCGGTTGCTTTAGTTGTACACACGGTAGTTACACTTGAACTGGGTTATGTGTCCATAGTTGGAGCGGTACCAACCCGACGTATAGCTGATTGCCTCTGCGCCTAGATAGTCGTAGCCCTTGTTGTAGCGAAGCTGACGGTAGGTCGTGTCGTACTCTGCTACGTAAAACGTGTCTCCAGAGAAGGCTTTGTACCGGTCCTTAACCGTCGAAGCCATGTACGCGGGTTCGACATCGCCTTTCTCCCCGTTGAGCGCATAGACGGGTGCCGCGATTCCGCATAAAGCCGTTGCCACGAGGATGGCGTAGACAGCCATGCGCGACGCATTGGACTTCAGCTGTTCAAATAGTTTCATGTCATTCACCTCGCTCGTATGTATCGAGGTATTCCTGCTTGAGCGTCTGCGAGGACGACTTGATCTTTTCCACGAGCGTGCCGGCCTCGATGAAGTAGAACGAGTTGGTGAGGTCTGCCAGGTCGTCGAGCAGATGGCTTGAAATGAGCACGCTTCGTCCCCGCGCCACCTCGCTGCGCATCGCGTCGCAGGAGGTTTTCCGCTTTCCCGGATCGAGGCCGTTCAGCGGTTCATCGAGGATGAGGTACGGGCAATCGGTCGATATCGCCATGGCAAGCTTTACCTGCTGCTTCATTCCTGTCGAGAGTTTACGGGTCGGCTTGTCGAGATATGGGGAGATTCCGAGGGAGCTGCAGAGCGAGTCGATGTCGGCGGCCGATTTCCACGCCTCCCTAACGAAAGCAAGGTGCTCGTGGGCCGATAGCGTGGGATAGAGATCCGCGCTGCCCGAAGAGCTCAGGTAGACGAGTTCTGCAAATTCGGCTGATCGACGTTGGCAGATTCCGTCTGCCGCCAGGCTTCCCGAGCGGATGCGGGTGGGAAATTGGCCCGACAGCGCTTCAAGAAGGGTGGTTTTCCCCGAGCCGTTGGGAGCAACGAGGCCCGCCGCCGTTCCCGGGCTCAGGAAAAGCGACCCGATTGAAAGTATCGTCGTGCTTCCGTATCCCACGCTCGCGTCCAGAAGCTCGAGCCCATGGTGCTTTTTCGCGGGTCCAGGCTGTTTGGGGGAACGTGTCGCAACGGCGCCGACCGTAAAAAAGACCGCGACGTATGCCAGGGCCACGGCAAGCATCGATGCGCTGCCTGAACCGGAGCCAATGAATTCTGTCGGGAAGCATCCTACGTAACCCGTTGCCTCGATAGGCGAGAATACGGCCAGCGGCAGGAGCCCGAGCACGGCATTATGCCCTAGTGCCGAATCGGACAGTAACGGGAATGCCGGGGCCGCGACAAGCAGCGCGGAGGTAAGGGGGCCCGCGAGGACGCGCCTCGTTGCGGTCGATAGGACGGCGGAGCAAACGGATATCAAGGTTCCGCCCGCAAGCAGCGCGAGAAGCAGGGCTGTGAAGACGTTTCCCGCGGTCGTGGTGGTAAGCGCGCCGTCATGGAAGAAGGCGATCGGGTACCCAATTTGCCCGAAGCCGTTTAGGGCCAAGGCGTAAATGCCCCCGGGTGCGAGGCCGGCGAGGAGCATCGCGGTCCCCGCGGCGATTATCGAAAACACGATCTGGATAAGGCGCCGGAATTTGGGCACGGGCGCCTTTGCCGCCAGGGTCCCGGGCCTTGTGGCGCCGAGCACGAGTATCGACGAGAGAAGGAAGGGGATGAAGGGAAGGAAAGACGGCGCCGTGGCAATGGCGTAAGGCAGGAAGGAAAGGAATGGCAGGTCGTTTGCGGAGGCCGGGATATCCGTGATGCCGGAGCTGCTCAGGGCACGGCAATATGCGAGCGCTGCGTCATTGGTCTCTTGGTCTCCCACGATGGACCCGGATTGGAAGCCTTCGCCCATGAGCGCGTAGTAGCTCTCGGCAGAATCGAGAAAGGCGGCGTCGGTTTGAGCGGCGAGAGCGGCGTTCGCGTATCTTGCAAGCTCCGCGTCATTTTGCTGCTCTGGAGATAGGTCTGTGCCGCTGGCCTGGGGCGCGCGCGTATTGAATGCGTCGACAAAGCTCTGCATGCCCTGTTTCATAAAGAAGGGCCCGTAGATGGGTGAATTGAACGCAATGGGGACGGAAAAGGCTGCAGCGAGAACGAGCGTACAAATCCATACGGCCTTGTCTCTTAGGATTAGTTTGAGAAGAAGTCGACAGTACATTTAGAAGCACCTACGTTCCTCAAAGAATTGTTAGATTAAAAGTAACAGACCGGATGAAGATACGTGCGACGGGGGCGAGGCGAATGGCTGAGCGGTATCGATATGCGGGTTCAACGGTATCACATTGGCCACATAGATTTTTAACTTGCATTTCTACCCGCCCTTTTCGTAGAGTCGCCGATACGTGCTTAGCGCACCCTCGGCGCGTCCGGCAGGCTTTGCGAAATGGGATCCAGGAGACTTCGGCGCAGCATCATCTTGCGGAATGCTTCTAATGAGCCTCCCATCCTTCAAAAACAGAATCTCATCGCACAGCCTATCGACCGAATCCAAGATGTGGGATGACATGATGATGCACGTACCAGAATCGGCCAGCTTCCTGAGAATCTCGGAATGCAAGTCCACCCTGCTGGGGTCGAGCGCGTTCATGGGCTCATCTAATAGAAGGTACCGCGCGCCCGTCGCATACGCAATCGCCAGGGTAAGCTGCTGCTTCATGCCCTGGCTCAGAGTGCGGATCCTCATCTTCGCGAACTCGCCTATCTGCGTTTGTTCCACTATCTCTTCGATATCGCGAGCATGCGGCCACATATCGCAAACCATCTTGAGGTGATCTTCCGCACGCAATCCGGGATACAGCAGCGTCCCCTCACCAGGTGCATAGAAGATCATAGAACGGACCTCTCTCGCACCCGTACCCTGCACCTCATCCAGAACGATGCTCCCGTCCACGCGAGGACCCGGCAAACCTGCCATCGCACGCAGCAACGTCGTCTTTCCATGCCCGTTCGGAGCGACGAGACCGTAGACCGTACCCGGGGCAAACTCAGCGTTCACCGAATCTACGAGCACCTTCTTTCCATAAGAGATCGTCAGCGTTTGAAGGTCAATCATCGAGATCATCCCCTTTCGATCTTTGGAACACTCAGGCGCACCATCAACGGAGATACGGCGCCCAAGACCACCAGCAGAGCGCCCGATGCGCCGACGACCTCTCCAAAAGGCATCGCGTTCGTCCCTCGCCCAAGGAACCCAATCGTCCCCACCTGGGAAGCGGGATCAAACGAGGCGAATGGAGCCAGCAGCGCGACGCCCATGCCCACGCTTTCAACATGAGCGCTCAACGAACCCAACACCAAGAGAACCGCGCAAACCATTCCGGTGACAACGGGGTTGCGGCTAATCGCTGCTGTCAACGCAGCGACGACGGAAATCACGCCGTATGCCATGACCAGCAACGGAATACTGCACAACACCGCCTCCCCCACCATGGACGTTGTCGAAGCTCCCGCCCGAATGAGAGCGACGGGATACTCCGATCCACCCGCACCGTTCTTAATCACGGACACAACGACAGCGGGAACCATCGACACCAAAAGCAGCACCAAGCCAAGCAGGAGAGCCAGCGCAACAGCCGTCAGAAAACGCACATGCGCTGTTGCGGGGATCTGGAGAACCAGAAGGGAACGACACTGCAGGTGGGTGCACGCGAGCGATGTGACAACCACGGGCAACAGCAAAAATAAGGAGGGAAGCGCTGCCTGGAGATACGAAAGGAGGATTAATGGGGGCATCTTCGTACTTAACTCGTAAACCTTGGGGTCCGGCAAGCTCGCGATCGACTCAAGCAGAAGGGCGCGCGCCTCCGCACGAGAAGGAGTATCCGGCTCGATTCCGATCGATTGCAGGAGAGTCGCATCTGCCGCGCCCAGCTCACCTCGAGCGCGCTCGTACGTCGCAAGGCTTCGAAACCCCTCCACAGGCATAGGCGCGTACACGAAACCCGAAAGAGCATCCCGCATGTCTTCCAGGGCCGCTTTGCCCTCGACGTCCATATTCGCAGCGTTCTGCTCTAGATACCGATCTATTGAACGGAGCTCCCCATCCCTATACCGAACAGCGGAAACGTTATCAGCGTCAGGAAACATCTCGACCAGAGCCGGGGCCAGCATCGTCGTCGACATTGCAATCGCGCATACGGCGAGGGTAGGAGAACGCAGGAGCAGTTTCCCCATCGTTCTTACGTATGCAACGGCGGAGGCACAAGCGCTCGAACGAGTTGCCGTTCTCGATGCAGTGAAGGAACCTCTCTCAAGACAAATCGGGGATATCGGGCACGCGCAGCCGCTCTTTCCAGCAACGCAAAGCAGGCTAATTGCCAGCACCTCGATCCCGATTGCGCATACGAGGGCAATCGCGCCACGCTCGAAGCAAAGTCCAGGCAGATTCACTATCTGCGTTGTCGGGTACGGGCTATAGGCGCCGACGGTCAACTCAGTGTTCGCATACGTAAGGGGATTCAACAGGGCGAACTCACGTAAAGCGATGGATCTTCCGTAATACCCGGGAACCATCGTCACCCCCATCAGGGCACATACGAACACGATTCCAAGCGTAGGGTTATTGGCAATCTTCACGGCAAGGTGAACGACAAGCGAGATGAACGCTGCCACCAAGAATTGCAAGATGGCCGTCTGCGCGAACACCAGCCAAGCCGGTTTGATAACCGGAGTCGCATATTGAATGTAGCCTATCGGATAGAACGGCGAGCCCGGGCCATTCTTCACAAGCGCGGCGATTATCCCTGGAAGATTGATGGCGAGGACGGCAAGCATTGCAAAAACACTCGCCCATACGCTCGATGCAACAAGTCTACCCAGCTCGCCCATCGGTGCCTGGATGATGAGCTTTTCACGTTTGTTAAGACGCGCGGCAAGGAACGAGACGGCAACGGCCGTTGCGACCCATAGCAAGTACTCCTTCGATCCGTCATAATAGGTGTACTCTCCATCCGATATCTGCAGAAACGGAAGTAGGGGAGAGAGCGGTGCCAAGATAAGACGTCCCGCGGCAAGAGGGTACAGAAGCGCGGGCATGCTTGATGAAGAGGTATAGACACCGTCCTCCCCCGCATTCACAAGCGCATCCGCATAGGATGCTGACAATTCCTGCTCAACACGGGTTATTCCCGACTCGAGGTATTCGACCCGTCCGTCGATGCCAGCCGCGCTCCTGAAGACGGGCAGAGCACAAAGAACCATCAACGCAACAACGACAACACAGAGCGACCTGGAGGAGAGAAGCGACCTAAAGATCGCCTTCGAGATTTTGAGCATATTCATCGCCAACCTTAACCTCATCCAGTCGGAACAGAAGGGCCGAACAAAATGCTCGGCCCTTCCTCGCATCTAGTAGGTGCTATAGACAAATTGCCATTTATCAGTTGTGCCAAGAACACCACAGGAGCACATTGCAGCGAGGCGGGATTCCCTATGATGCGCGGATCGGCGATAGCCATTTCGGTAGGAGATCGTCTTGTAAGAGATGTTGAACATCGAGATGCTGTGCCCGCTTACGCCGCGAGGACAGCTGTAGCTCCAGTAGGTATCGACGACGTCGTCCGTATACCCGAGGGGCTCAACGAGGGCACACTGGCTGCTCTCCTGGGAAGGAGGCATCGGGGTATCCGCAAAAGCGGGGGCTCCCGGCAGCAACAGACAAAGAGCGAGGCCGAGGAAAACCAAGAGCTTACACGACTTAACAGTACTGAACATAATCCTCTCCAATCTAGAGGGGTTTCGGTTGCAGCACGCTGTGATTACTTGCCGGCAAAGTCAATTTAACATAAACTGTTAAAAAGTAACCTGAGTTTTTTAAATTCTTCGGAGGTTATTATGAGTTCCGACAATCGCACTCCCCGGCTTCATTCCTTCCGCATCGCATGTGCGATAGCCTCTGCGACCCTTTGCGCCACCGCCATCGCACAAGTGGCGTTCTCCTTAAAGCCAGCAATCGAAGTGCTCGACAACCCTGTAATTGCAGACTCCCCCGCGTATCCAGCCCTTGCGATCTCGACATTGGTCCCTGCCGTCATCGGTATCGCTACGACCATCCTCAGCGCCGTTCTCGTGTGGACGATCAAGAGCGGAGACCCCTTCAAGAAAGGGTCTGCGACATGCTTGAAGGTGCTCGGCATTCTCTTCGTTGTTCAAGCTGCCACCAGCCTCTACGCCGGCTCACTCAAAACCTCCGTTTCGATGTTTGGCGGCGAGGGGGCCGTCGGCGCCCAAGAGATCGCTTCATCATTCGATTGGACCTCTCTGGTTCTCGGCATCGTCCTGTTCATGCTTTCCCAGCTCTTCTTGTACGCCCGAGAGCTGTACCTCGACTCCGACGAGATTGCGTAAGGAAACGCCATGCCCGTAATTGTTCGCCTCGACAAGATCATGGCCGAGCGAAAGATTTCCTCGAACGAACTTGCCGAAAGGATTGGAACCACGCCCGTGAACCTGTCCCGTATTAAAAAAGGGCATATTCGCGGCATTCGCTTCAACACACTCGAGCAGCTATGCCTCGCCCTTCGTTGCCAACCCGGAGACCTTCTCGAAGTCATGAGCGAAGAGGATGCCCGAAAGGAGTTCGGACTCGATTGGTCCGCCGAGGATTAGAGGGCGGTCGTACTCGCCCTGCACACGGGGATGCGAATCGGCGAGGTCTGCGGCCTTCGGTGGTGCGATGTGGATTTCGAGACGGGCCTGATCTCGATCAGACACTCGGTGGCGTACGCGAAGGGAATGGGTTCGTTCATCAAGGACACCAAGACCCATGACGCCAGGGGTATCCCCATCGACCCGGTCGGCCTACTCCCCTTCCTGAAGGAGACCCACGAGATCGACTGCGGAAAGCTGCGCTTGCGCGGCCTTACCGGGGCGGTCGAGATCGGGGACTGCTACATCCTGTCGGAGCCGGGCGCGACCTTCGCGACGACAAGCTATATCCGCAGGGCGTTCAAGACGTTCTCGGAGACCAACGGCCTCATGGGCACCAACGACGAGCTGATCACGTTCCACGGCCTTCGCCACACGTTCGCAACGCAGTGGATCCGCCAAGGCGGCGATATCAAGGCGCTCCAATCGATCCTCGGCCACAAGGACGCCATGGCGACGCTCAACGTCTACGCCGACATCGAGCCCATCTCCAAAATCCATAACATGCTGCGCGCCACGCCGTGCCTTTGGCGCGGGCACCTCGGGCCGAGGGTCGATCCGGGTCCCATGTTCCAACAGAGGATCCAGGAGTCCATCGAGACGCTCCAGGCGTTCGGCTACGGCATCACCGAGCCGGACGACCGAAATATCGCCATACGCGACGTGAAGACGAACAGTTGGCTCTAGCTCACCGAGTACGCGGCAGTGCTGGGCCCATCCCAACTGAGGTCATGGTGGTCCGATAGGGGCGCCGCCCGCGGCATGCGCCGCGGAGCGGTATCCCCTACCGAAGGGCGGGGATGCCCTCCGCTTCCAGTTCGGAATCAGCCGTCGGAGGCGTTCGGCTGACTGCGGGAACGGCCTGTCCGCTCAATGTGTTCGGCTGAGATCGGAAATCAACCCAACACGAGCCGGACACGCGCCAGACGGCTCTTCCCCGTGCGGCCTTCCCCCTTACGCTCATGTTGCAGGCATGTAACGCCGCAGCGAGCGCGCCTTTTTTGCGCCAGACAGGTACAATGATGAACACTGTACCGTAGCGGAGCGCCCCGCGCGCGCCGCAACCACGCGAAAGGGTTTCCCATGGCCGAGATCTCGTCCTCCCGTATCGTCATCACCGTCCTTGGCAAGAACCGCCCCGGCATCGTCGCCGGCGTCACCCGTGTTCTGGGCGAGGCCAACGTCGACATCCGCGACATTACGCAGTCCATTATCGAGGACATCTTCACCATGACCATGCTGGCCGATACCGCCGAGTCCAAGCTCGACTTCGCCGAGCTGCAGAAGGCGCTGGCCGAGGCCGGCGAGCTTTCGGGCGTCAACGTGTCCATCCAGCGCGAGGACGTCTTCAACTTTATGTACCGCCTGTAGCGAGCAAGCCGCTGGGGATAGCCTGACGCGCGCATGCCCATGCAAGTCACCCCGATGCGGCCCGGAGAGGAGCGCGCATGGCCTACGACGCCAAGAAAATCTATTACCGCTTCGATGACCACTTGAGCCGCCTGGTTCTGGATTACGAAGCAAGCCGCCAGATTTCGCCTGAGAGCGAAAGCCTCTACCACGGCCTGCCGACCGACCCTTATGACGAGGGCCTGTTTGTTGAGCACAATGTCAAGCGCGGCCTGCGCAATGCCGACGGCTCGGGCGTGGTCGCGGGCCTCACTCGCATCTCGGATGTGCACGGCTACAACAAGGTCGACGGAAAGGTCGTGCCCGATCAGGGCAAGCTCACGCTTCGCGGCTACAGCATCGAGGATCTGGTCAACAATGCCCAGGCCGAGAATCGCTACGGCTACGAGGAAGTCGCCTATCTGCTTATCACGGGTTCGCTGCCCAACAAGGAAGAGCTCGACGGCTTTTGCGAGCGCCTGGGCGCCTTTAGACATCTGAGCGACGAGTACGTCAAAGAGTTCCCTATGACCACGGTGTCGTCGAGCATCATGAACGTGCTCCAGCGCGCCGTGCTGCTGCTCTACGCCTTCGATGCCGAACCAGACGTGATCACGCCCGAGCACGAAATCGACGTCGCCATTTCCATGCTCGCACGTCTCCCGCGCATCGCCGCCTTCGCCCACATGGCCTCGATTGCCAAGCTTCGCGGCTCCGAGGTTCACGTGCCGCACCCCACACCCGGCCTTTCCACCGCCGAGACCATCCTGCAGGTGTTGCGCGGCGGCATGGCATTCAACCGCGACGAAGCCATGCTGCTCGACGTGATGCTCATGCTGCATGCAGAGCACGGCGGCGGCAACAACTCCACATTCGCCTGCCGCGTGCTGTCCTCTTCGGCCACCGACCCGTATTCTGCCTACGCCGCGGCTATCGGCTCACTCAAGGGTCCGCGCCACGGCGGCGCCAACGCCAAAGTCGTGTCCATGCACGAGGACATCCGCGCGCATGTTTCCAACTGGGAAAACGAGGACGAGGTCGCGGCCTACCTGGGCAAGATCCTCGACAAGCAGGCTTTCGACGGCACCGGTCTCATCTACGGTATGGGCCACGCCGTCTACACGCTGAGCGACCCGCGCGCCGAGGTGTGCCGCCGTTACGCGCGCACGCTTGCCGCCAAGAAGGACTTGGGCGAGGAGTTCGCGCTCATCGAGCGCATCGAGCGCCTGGCCCCGCAAGTGATGCGCGATCACGGCATGACCAAGCCCATCTGCGCCAACATCGACCTGTACACGGGCTTTATCTATAAGATGCTCGGCGTGCCCGAGACGCTCTTTACGCCGCTGTTCGCCGTCGCCCGCATGGCCGGTTGGTCGGCGCACCGCATGGAAGAGCTCTTCTGCGCGCACCGCATCATCCGTCCCGCGTATCGCCCGGTTATCGAGCCATTGGAGTACAAGCCACTCGCCGATCGCTAGGGCGTGAACCGTTATAGAACCCGAGCGTGGCCAGGGCATCACCGCCCTCGGCCACGCTTTTTATGCCAGTAGAAAGGGCTGCATCGAATGATTGTGTTTTCCGATATGGATGGAACGCTGCTAACGAGTGATAAGCAGATGAGCGACGCCACCTGGGCGATGCTCGACGAGCTCGCATGTCGCGGCATTGAGTTTGTACCGTGCACGGGACGTCCGCTGTCGGGCATCTTTGAGCCCATCCTCGCCCACCCCGCCGTACACTACGCGGTCTGCGCCAACGGTGCCAGCGTCTGGCAGCTCGACGACGACGTGCCCACCGATGCCTCACGTGCTACGCGCATTTTGAGCCGCCCGCTCGATCGCGGCATCGCCCATCGCATCCATAGCATTGCCGCCGGCCACGATGTGACCTTCGATATCTTCGCGGACGGGCAGTGCTTCCTCCCCCGCTCACTCTACACGCGCCTGGACGAATTCTGCGGCGGCGACCCCCACATCGCGGCTTCGCTCAAGCGCACACGAACACCGATCGACATGGATATCGACAGCAAGATCGACGAGGTCGAGATGCTCGAGCGCATCGCCATGTACTGGCACGACCCGGCCGATCGCGACGCCATCGCGGCGGAGCTCGACACGCTCGGCGGGATTGAGGTCACGCGTTCGTACGCCATGAATATCGAGGTCATGGGCGAGGGCGCCACCAAGGGAACGGCCCTCACGTGGCTATGCGAGCACCTGGGCGAACGTCTCGCCGACGCCTGGGCCTTCGGCGACAACATCAACGACATCCCCATGTTGCAGGCAGCGGGCCACGGCATGGCCATGATCAACGGCGAACCCGAAGACCGCGAGGCCGCCGACGCCATCACCGAATACGACAACGACCACGACGGCGTCGCCCGCACCATCATGGCCGCCCTCGCCTAGCAGCAGCAAGCCGGCAGAAAAGGAACGTCCCTAACTGCTGGATTAAGCAAGGCTCTCCAGAACACGGCGGAGCTCCTGCTGGACGGCGTGGTCGCGGTTACGACCCACCACGCGATCGGCCACCGCCTTAAGCGCGGGGCGCGCGTTTTCCATCGCACAACCCGTGCCGACAAAGCGAATGATCTCGTAGTCGTTCATCGAGTCGCCAAACGCCATGACCTCGTCGCGTCCAATGCCATAATGCTCCGCGAGTTGCGCGATGCCCGAGGCCTTCGACACACCGGGCTGCATGGCATCGATCCACGCGTTGCCTGAAGGCGCAAAGGTAAAGAGCTGACCGAGTTCGCGCTGTAGCACGTACGCACTGTCCATAACGGCACCGTCGTCGCAAAAGATACTTGCTTTGATGATATTTACGCTGGGATCGGGCAGCTCCCAAATGCGCTCGGCATTGGGAAGGTCCTTATCGACCTCGCGCACAAACTTGCTCTCGTCATCGAGCAGGAAGGACTTGGTTCGGTCAAAGAGCGCAAGATGCAGATTGGGAAACGTCGCGACGGCCTGGGCGAGCTTTCGAATCGCCAGGTGCGAATACACCTCGCGGTCTACCAATTTGCCGTCGGCGTAGACCTGGGCACCGTTAGCTGCGACAAAGTCCATCTTGTCGCGAACGGGCGCAAAGAACTCGCACAGGCGATCGTAGCGGCGGCCTGACGATGCAGCAAAATGTACACCATGCTCGCGTAGCGCCAGGATCAATTCGTAGGTCTCAGGCGGCACCTGGCCATTTTCGTCAAGCAGTGTGCCGTCCATATCAGATGCAATCAGTTTAACCATAGAAAAGCTCCCTTCGGGCTTGATGGAATCGGACGTGTATCCGATTCCAACGTACCCAAAGGGAGCTCAAATAAGACCCCGCAGTCATAAACGTTACAAGGACCTAGCAAATAGCTCACACGCGCCAGAGGTCCCGCGGTCGTGGCGTCAGGCGACACGCCAAAGAGTGTCCCCGACGGCTAGTCGTTTAAGAACGCCCCCAATGACTAGTCGGCGTAGGTGAAGGTGGTGACGTCGAACATGCCCTCGGGGCGGATGCGGAGCGTCGGGATCACCGGCAGGGGCAGGAAGATGATGCCCATGATGGGATCGAGCGGCGGCTCAATACCCATGGCGCGCGCCTTGACCATAAAGTCGTCGTGCTGCGCGGCGACATCCTCGGCCGTGCCCTCGCTCATCAGACCACCGAGCGCCAGCGGAATACGCGCCACGACCTCACCGTTGCGCACCAGCACGTGGCCGCCCTGGCCAACAGCCTCGACGGCAGCCATCATATCGGCCGCGTTGTCGCCCACCACGCACACGTTGTGCGAGTCGTGGCCGATCGTCGAGGCGATGGCACCGCCCGTAATGGTAAAGCCACGCACCCAGCCGCGACCAATGTGCTTGCCAACAAGACCCAGGCCCGCAGGGCCATCACCGTCGGCGCCCTCGGCCTGCAGCAACACGCCGCGGCCGTGGCGCTCGATCAGCATAATGCGGCGCAGGCCCTCGGCATTCTCGGGACGAGCCATGCCCGTGATGGCCTTGCCCGGCACCACGTCGATCACGGCCTCGCCCGGCTTAAACGCATAGTCGAACACGTCGAGCGAAAGCTTCGGCAGCTTAACGGAGGCGCGCAGCTCATCGGCAAGGGCCGCAACCTCGGCCATCTCGGGTGCAATCTTGCCCACAAAGGTGCCATCCTGCGCCACCAGGGCACCGGCGGCATAAACACGATGCGGAGCCTTGGCAAACGTCAGGTCATCGAGCACCAGCAGGTCGGCGCGCTTGCCCGGAGCGATCGCGCCACGCAGCTCGTGCGGGTCGCGGCAGCCGTGGTCCAGGCCAAATGCCTCAGCCGTGGAAAGGGACGCCATGGAGATGGCGACCACCGGGTCGATGCCGGCCTCGATAGCCACGCGACAGGCATTGTCGATCATGCCGGTCGCAAGCGCATCGGAAGGGGCGCGGTCGTCGGTCGCAAAGCAGCAGCGGCGGGCGCGCGCGGGATTCTCCAGCAGCATCGGCGACAGGTTGGCCAGGTCATGGCTGCAGGTGCCCTCGCGCAGCATCACGTACATGCCACGAGACAGCTTGTCGAGCGCCTCCTCAGGAATCGTCGACTCGTGGTCGGCGATAATACCCGCTGCAGCATAGGCGTTGAGATCCTTGCCGGCAACGAGCGGAGCATGGCCATCGACCTGCTTTGACGGCGTCTGGTTGGCAGCGTCAATGCGAGCACACGTCTCGGGATCGGCCATAAAGACGCCCGGCAGGTTCATCATCTCGCCCAGACCAAAGACATCGCCCGGATGCTCGCCAAAAAACGCCTGCATATCGGCGGCGGTGATGACGGCACCGGCCTGCTCATCGGGCAGTGCGGGCACGCACGAGGGCATCATGTATTTGATGGAAATGGGCGCGCGACGACCGTCCTCGATCATAAAGCGTAGGCCGTCGAGGCCCGCCACGTTGGCAATCTCGTGGCTGTCGGCAATGGCGGTGGTGGTACCGCGCGTCGCCGCCATGCGCGCATACTCGGCGGGGCGGATGTTCGAGGACTCAATGTGCAGATGTCCGTCGATAAAACCGGGGGCGAGATAGCGACCCTGGCAGTCGATAGCCTCGGCAGCCTCATAGGTACCGGCGGCATCGTCGCGACCGTTGTAGAGCACGCCGACGATTACGCCGTCCTTGACGGCAACGCTGCCACGCGCCACGCGCTGACCGTACACGTCGACAATCTGCGCATTGGTAAACAGCGTGTCGACGGGCACGCGACCCTCGGCGGCCTCGATCACAGACCTCATGACCTCAACGGACATACATACTCCTTTAACCGTAGAAAACAGCTGCGGAGCGGGCGAACCTTCACCGCAGCAAACCAATAGCCATTGTATGCCCAAAAGGAGGCCGCCGATAACACCCCTTCCGCTTAACGGCACGCGTCACTTGGTGCAATGGGGACAGGTTGCTTTGCGCCAATGACAAGGAGCGTCCCAAAGTGCCGGCACAAAAGGAACGCCCCCAAGTGCCAACCACGGCAGCGCCGATATTTTGACAACGACAGCGAAAACCCGCCAGAGCGAGCAAGGTGCCTTGAAACGAGGCGGCGTTGACCTTTTGGTCATGCCGCCGAAGTTGAAAGGCAGATTGCCGCGCTGGCGGGTTTGCAGCGTCGCCCCGTTACGCGGTTTGGTAAAACCGCGTAACTAAATGGGCCGCAGTCGGGAATCCCGGCTGCGGCCTTGTTGCACTTGTAAGGTCAACTCGCTCGTTAGACCAGCTTGAAGCCCTTGCGCTTGCCTACGGAGAGGGTGTCGCCCAGCTTGAGGGCGCTCGGGTCGATGTTGTAGCTCTTGGGAGCAACCGCCTCGCCGTTGATCTTGACGCCGCCGCCGTCAATGTCGCGACGGGCCTGGCCGGCGCTCGCCGAAAGGCCCAGGTCCTTAAGCAGGCCTGCGAGGTAGATCTGGCCCTCGTCGTTGACGGTCAGCTCGACATGCTTCTCGGGGAAGTCGGCAAGCTGGCCCTCCTTGAACACGCGGTCGAACTCGGCCTGAGCCTCGTCACCGGCACCGGCGCCGTGATAGGTGTCGCACAGGTCGCGGCCCAGCGCGCGCTTGAGCTCATAGGGATCGGCGGAACCGTCGGCCAGGGCAGCGTCGATCTTGTCGACCTCGGCCGGGGTGAGCGAGCTAGCCAGGCGGTAGTACTTACCGATCATCTCATCGGGGATGGACATGGTCTTGCCGAACATGTCCTTGGGCGCGTCGGTCAGGCCGATGTAGTTGCCGTAGGACTTGGACATCTTGCGCACGCCATCGGTGCCCTCGAGCAGCGGCATAGTGAGCGCGATCTGGGGCTCCATACCCATCTTCTCCATGAGCTCACGGCCGGCGAGCAGGTTGAAGAGCTGGTCGGTTCCGCCCATCTCCACGTCGGCCTTGATCTGCACGGAGTCGAAGGCCTGCATCACGGGGTACAGGAACTCGTGCAGGGCGATCGGCG